>JAJZKY010000242.1 GCA_021803885.1 Planctomycetota bacterium | reverse complement strand
TACTGTGGATATTACCTCGGCGGCCCGGGCAGGAAGAAATTCCATTGCAGTCGTGGTACAGGTTTTTGGCCGGACGGGTGGATTAGGTGGCGTGCAATTGCTTTACCAGCCCGACACGCTGGGACGGCAACACGGCCCCATGCTTCTGTCGGCGGAGCCTGTCGGCGTACGAGGTGGCTGGTACCAACCTGGATATGACGCCACGCATTGGAAAGTCTGCAAAATGGGTGATGCGGCACCAGATGCCGGGGCACTGCTGCATTGGTATCGTATGGAATTTACTTTGCCGGAGGTTGCAGCCGATATCTGGGTTCCATGGTGTCTGAAGATAGATGCCAGCGGTAATGGCCTGCTATATGTCAATGGTCACTGGATCGGCAGGTTCTGGCAGAACGGCGGTCAGAGAGAATATTATATTCCTGATAATTGGCTCCGCCCCGCCGGTGAGGCCAATGTTATCGCCGTGTGTCTGCGTCCGGTTGATAAGGCACCTGGTGTGCATGCCGCCGCCGTGCTGCCCTATCGCGTGTATGCGGAATACAAGGTCAAGGCGTAGGGTCCAGAATTGTTCGATTTGCAACTTTGCGCTGCGTTACTGCATGACCAAAACGGCGTGAGTCTGAACGGAGGCATTCATGATTGAAAGTCATTTGCCGCAGCCTATCTCCCAAGTGGGGTATCTGGGCTTCAAACTCAGCGTGCCGGAATCTTTGCGCAACGGCATTTATGCCCAGGCTTTCGATCATATCATCGTAAGACTGCCGGGATTGGCGCTTTGCCGATTGATCAGCAGTCCCACCACCATTAATATAACCTTTGAATGGGAACAGGCTGCTGGTGCCGCACGCTATGACCGTGGCTTTATGGTGGATTTCATCGATCTTGGTGGCCCGCGCGATTATTATCTGCAATTCACATGGGATGCGGCCATTGGACGATGTGATGGTTATTTCAACGGTATACCCTTGCGATTGCCCGGGACACACTTTGCCCCGTGGGCGGTATCTGGCCAATCGCAGAAACTCGTTACCATGCCAGCCCCCTACCGCGTATCGGACGCGGTAGCCTCGTGTCAATTTATCCCGCCGGAGCAGATTGCGGCGCTGGTTCCAAGCTCGATGCTGCACCGCGACCGCACACTCATCGAAGGTGCTGATGAGCCGCCACCTGTCGATCCTGGCGAGTTACGCCGGAAATTAATATTTAATGCGGATGGGGACAGCCGACGCCCATGGCCCAATTGGGTTATGGAGGGACCGGGGCAAGCCGCCATCGCTGATGGAGGGGCGATGACGCTGCGCACCAGATCCGATCTTGCCACCAACCAACCGGGACATTTTGTGTATTGGGCTCCGCCAATCCTGCCGGATGGCTTCATCGCCGAATGGGAGTTCAAGCCGCTGTCAGAAAACGGTTTGGCGATCATTTTTTTTGCCGCCCATGGATCTGGCAACCAGGATATTTTTGATCAATCGCTGCGACCGCGCAACGGTGTATTCACCCAGTATACGCAGGGAGATTTAATGAATTATCACATCACCTGCTTCGCACATCTGCCATTGTTTCAGACCGGCCGACCGACATCCAATCTACGGAAGAACAGCGGTTTTTATCTGGCGGCCCAAGGTGCAGTGGCCGTTCGTCCCCACTCGCCTGACTATCAAAGACTGCGGTTGATTAAGCAGGGAAATCATATTCAATTTCAAAGCGGAGAACGGGTCATAATCGACTGGCAGGACCGGGACGCGCCGCGATACGGCGCGGCATATCGCGGTGGCCGCCTGGGGTTTCGGCAAATGGCAGGTACGGTGGGTGCGTATCGTCGGGTCCGCATCTGGTCGCTGGAGCAACCGATGTCATAGGAGTCGGTCCCGGGCGGGTGGCTGCCGATGGGGCGTATGTTGGGCCAATTAGCAAAATCTGGGGTATGACATGAAAAGCGTGAAGCTTTTACCATTAATATTTTCGCAGGTGGGCGTGTCGTTGCTGGCCATGGCGTGCGGTGATTTTGCCATCTCCGGCAGGCTGGAGGGTGGCCGGGTGATGTGGATAACCGTACGGTGTATTCACGGCGGAAATTTAAGACTGATCAGTCCGTGGGATAACCGCCCGGCAAAACTGGCGGGCCATCGTGCGCTGCTGCGGCCGCGCCGATCAATCAAGATGCAAACCAAGCCGGGACAGGTGCTGACGTTTGAGCCGTCAACTAACAAGGGAGTAGGCAATTGATCGGCCCTTAGGTTTGCAAGGTGTGGTCGCGAAAGGCGAAAGAACCGCCACACTGAAATTTAACTTCTGCCATGCGTATGCAATGGTTGATCTAAATCAAGAATGGAGCGTGTATCAATGGGAACTCAACCAAAATCTGACATAAATGCCACGTCCTGGCTGCGCCTGATCATTTTGACCGTCGGAGTGTTTTTGCCCTTTGGAACCCTGCATGCGCGACTTCGGTTGCCCCAGTTTTTCTCAGACAGCATGGTGCTGCAGCGCAACATGCGTGCGCCTCTCTGGGGCTGGGCCACGCCCGGTGAACGTGTAACCGTGCAATTTGCCGGCCGACGGATGGCTGCCATCACCAAAGCCAATGGAGAATGGCGCGTCATGCTGCCTCCGATGAAAGCCGACCGGCATGGACGCAATTTAATAGTCACCGGCCGCCATCGTCTGGTCTTTCACCATGTCTTGGTGGGTGATGTGTGGCTGTGTTCAGGACAATCAAACATGCAATTCCCCGTTGACGGATGGTGGGGACACGTGCTGCACGCCACCCGTGAGGTGGCCGCGGCACGCTATCCGCTGATTCGCCTGCTGAAGATACCGCGCAACAACACCCCGAAACCACTTTCGGATGCCCGCGCCCATTGGATGCGGTGCACACCGGCTAATATTAAATCTTTCAGCGCCGTGGCCTATTTTTTCGGTCGCGATTTGGGCCGACATATCCATGTGCCGATCGGCCTGATTGATTCCTCATATGGGGGCACAGTGATCGAATCATGGACACCTATGAGCGCTCTGCGGCAGACACCTGCGCTTCACGGGGATGTTGAGTGGTTTAAAAAGGCCGCGACGCGCTATCGCCACCAACTGGCTGTATACCACGCTGCGTTACAGCGCTGGCATGCCGCCGAAAAGCAGGCCCTGGCTCAGGGCAAACGCCTCACGGGCAGACCGACATTTAAAAAACCGCCAAACCCGTTTACGCTTAGTCGCCCCTCACCGGATATGGCACCGGCATCGATTTTTCATGCAATGATCCACCCGCTGATTCCCCTGGCCATCAAAGGGGTGGTTTGGTACCAGGGAGAAAATAACGCGTGGATCAACGATCCGCTTTACGCCGTTCGATTGGCCGCCATGATTCGGGGTTGGCGGCAAGACTGGCATCGGAGCAACATGCCTTTTCTGCTGGTTCAGATTGCGCCCTACTTCCACTATCCATCTCCCACTGTCGGCGAGCCGATCGTCTGGCTGTCTGAACAGGACGCCGTGCGTCGTCTGAAGCACGTTGGTTTAGTTGGCACCATGGATTTGGGCAATTGCAGGAAAATGCACTACCAGGATAAACAGGATGTAGGATTGCGTTTGTCAATTCTGGCATTGCATATGGTCTATCAACGCGGAAAGTTAAAGACTCTTGGCCCGATGTATCAATCAATGCAGATACGCGCCAACCGATGTGTGATTTCTTTCAGCGGGATCCGCCAGGGCCTTAGAACGCGAGATGGCAAGGCACCAGATTGGTTTCTGGTTGCGGGCACCAACCGACAATTTGTTCCTGCATCTGCAAAAATTCTGGGCGACACGGTTGTGGTCTGGTCGCCGAAGGTTCGGCATCCGATAGCCGTGCGGTTCGCATTGAGTTCTCTTGCCCAACCCAACTTGGAAGATGGAATGGACATGCCGGTGTTACCTTTCAAAACCGACCGCTGGCCGCTGGTTCATAAGTAGCGTGGCACCCCCGGGTACAAGGGAAATAATGAAGGCATTTTGCAGGCGTCAGTGTGCGCGAGGCGAAACACCGGTATTGTCATCCATCCTGCGGCAGGCCAGTCTCAGGACGATTAACCCAGCCTTCGCACTTGGGTGCTGAAGATGGCATTTGCGGTCAGGAGTCTGTACCGTAAATCAGGGCGTCTGTGTCCTGTTTTCCTTTTTGCTTGTCGATGCAGAGGTTGGCGGTTTTCGCTAAACACAACATAGCACGGGGTTTACCCAGGGGTGCTCATTTAACGTTATTTGGCCAATCATCGAAATGCGAACGGGTAACACACAGAGCGGTTTTATTATCCTGCGCTGGGCCGGAGAACCACGGAGGAATTTATAAAAACAATATAACACTACTACAGCCAGCGAGCCGCCGGGCTTGTCCCGGCGGGTGTCTCCTGCCAATGAAAATCCCCCGCGTCCTTGGCGCTCTCCACAGTGCAAACTCATTTCCCTCACCGCACGATGACGAATTTCCCCGCCCGAATATTTCGCTCCTGGCCTGCCCGGAGTTGCCTCCGGCAAAACTCGCCGCTGCAATCTTCATTTTCAGCAAATGCGACCATCCATCGGCCTCAAAACTGCAATCAATAATTCGCAATATAACGCGCGGGCTGCGAGGTGCAAGGAATTATGGCGGTTGGCGGATTATTTTCGGTCTCATGCCGCTGGCGGGACGAAATGACGCTAATGTGTCGCGCACAGAAATAATGGCTCGCCTCTGTGGATGACGAGGTTGCGGCGCACGGGAACAACTCTCTTCCCCCGGTACCAAGATGCACGCACCGCCACCGCGCCGCGTTACGCGATGCGGGCCTACGCACAAAAACGCAGATCGGCAGAAAAATGCCTGCAAAGGAATCCAAAATAGTTTTGACAGGATACATTACCGGACGTTATAAAACACATAATTACTGGCTGGATTTGGCGCGACCCGTGACAGCTTCCCCGTCTTTCGCTGGACACAAGAATGTTGTATTTAGCCGGGGTATATCCTATGACCGTGTGTAACAAGCCCCGCCGCGGGTTTACGCTTGTTGAACTGCTGGTGGTGATCTCGATCGTCGTCCTGCTCATCGCGATTATACTGCCAACCTTGTCCAAGACCGAGAAACACGGTAATCAGGACGTATGTGAGGCGAACATACGCGGTATTATCCAATCCATGTTCGAATATGCCCAAAACAACGACAGCGTATTTCCCTGCACGCCGGGGCCGGTAAGCACGACCTACAGCAACCAGCCGCAGGAACCGGGTAATTTTGCCCCCGGACAAAGCGCCCGCCAAATAGTGGCCGACTGGTACGGCAACAAAAGCAGTAGCAGTGCGCCCGGCGGCGCATCCGGCATCTCTGCGCAGGACGAAGGTGATCCGCTGGCCTGCATGTATATGATGGTACTGCAGAATTATGCCACCACCAAAAGTTTTATCTGCCCCTCCGACCCCATTGCCGCCACCCCGTCGCTGCAATATTCGCAGACGGCCCCAACCAATGGTGGCACGGCCTATCAGCCGAACTTTGGCATTATGGCGAATGGATCGCAACCCAACGCCAAGGGCCAGGGCGAAAGTTACTCCATCAATTATCCGTGGCAGTACCATTCGGCCGGCGGGACACCGGCCAGCGCCGGTACATGGTGGACGGACAATATCCACAGCAGCCAACCGGTGGTTTCGGATATGGCACCTGAGGATACCAACGACCCCGCAAATTACCCGAGTGGTCGCGAAACCACCGAACCGCTTGGTAACACCTATGGACCCTATGTTTACAACTCCGGAAACCACGGCGGTGAAGGGCAAAACGTGGGCTTTGGCGACGACCACCTGACTTGGGAAGCCAGCCCGTACGCAGGTGCCGACCGCGACAACATCTTCACCTACTTCAACACCAAGCCCGGCAACGGTAAGGCCCAAGCTGGGCCAACCGAAGGCGGCGTTGGCATCACCAGCACCGGAACATCAGTTCCGCTTGATAACAGGTATTCGCCGAACAAGGCACCCTATGACACCATCATGGTGCCGGTGCGAAACGTGGCTTCGGGTGAGTGGTAACGTTAAGCCCGCGGACCGTTCCGCAGCGGCCACTGTCTTTTGCGCCCAAGCCGCGTAGCAGGGGTGCCGCGCCGCCAATTAACAACGTCCGGCCGCGTTGCATGCCCAATGTTTTGCGCCATCGTAGCGCGGGCGGCGCGTCCGCATGGATTCCGTCCCGCTGCGTTGCATTCCTTCGCATGCCGTTTTGATGCCGCGAATTGCATTTGACCGCGTACCCCATTTTTTGGTGCCATCGCCGGGCGATGGGCGCTAATCTCAATGCCGGAATGCAGCCCCGCCGATCCAGTAACGGCACGCCATATTTAGCCGCGGGCCTTGTGCCCGCGCGACGGTACGCTACCCGTCCGGCCGCCCCGGTTTTCAACCCAACGTACACCAAGGTCGGAACGTCACACAATTATTGTTTCATTAACGGCGACCATGGTTCCGACCCCAATAATTCGGCCCTATTTATCCAATATAGCAGCCCGAGCGGCGGGCGGTAAATGGTTGGGACTACCGCAGCACGCCCTCCTCTGTTCAACGACGGCGTTGGCACGCCCGACATGGCGGCCTACGTCTGATCTCTGCCAGCGTGGCGTTGCATCGGTTCCGCATCACCGCCCCGTTCCGATGGCCACCTGAGTCCCCGGCGATCGCTCATCAGCACCGCAAAAAAGGCCAGTTCCGACGCTACAAACGCCACCAAAAGCGCGAGGAATCCGCACCAAACGGGAATCGCAGTGACCAGCGCCGGAAGGGTTGCCACGGCTGCACTGCCGACGGCTAATGCCGATATCCACCGTGCCTGGTGTTCCCCGCCGCCATTTGTGGGTACA
>JAJZKY010000241.1 GCA_021803885.1 Planctomycetota bacterium | reverse complement strand
GGAGCCTGTCGGGCATAGATTTTTCGTCGTTTAGAATCAACAATTCACCAAATCTACCACGTTTGGTAGGTTATTGATTCTATGTGGTTTATCAAATTTCCAACTCTTATGAGCGACACACTCCTAGCAACAACAAAGATGGAGGCGACCTTCGAACGATGCGTTTCACGATCTCCTCTGTGGTGTAACTATGCTTCTGCCAAAGCTCGTCCGTGTCGAGCATCAACGAGGTGCTGAATGATGTCGCAGACTCGGGCGGCCTCGGCTTCGTCGATAGCCTGACCTTCAATTACTGATCGCTTAAAAGGAATCTCGCTCACACGTCCGCCCGTGTCCGTGAATCCAATGGTGAGGGTTTTGTTGAGCACGTAATAGAGGATCGCAATGGCGATTCCGAGAATCCCGAATGTAAAGAAGGTCGCCGCACCGAGCACGATGCCCAGAATCACCGCTTCCTTCAGCGGCCGTTTGAGGGCGTAGAACATTGAGCATGTGTTCTCCAGCGGAGTGAGAAAATGCAAAGATCCCTCAAGTGACCCCTTTTGGAAGACGATCTTGTCGGCGCGAACCGTCATGTGGACGGTCGGGCTGATATCCAACAAGTTCAACAGCCATGAAACCAGCCCGCCAGCCCGGCCAATGATATTCACGTAGTTTCCATCGGCGTCCGGCTGGTCGCTTGCTGACCACGATTTGATTACGAAAGCGTTCATCTCACTCTCTCCTTCTTCTTCGTTGCGGACTAATGCAGGACTTCGCGCCGATATCACTGTGGTGCAACTTCTCGGTTACGAGGGCCGAACTGTCCTGATGTGGC
Source organism: Planctomycetota bacterium (assembly GCA_021803885.1). The sequence continues at coordinate 6,053 of JAJZKY010000241.1, read as the reverse complement.
GTTAAGCATTGCCGCTGCTGCCGCAGCGGAGACACTCAATCTCTCTTCGACTGTGACAGTGTGAGCATTTTGTCGCTATCACCAAGACCTCGATCCCAACGCCGCTGCCGTTCGGGATCTCCCATGAAGTACCTGTCCCATAAACCTCCCACAATGGCACCTGCCTGGACATACAGTTGGCCATGCTCACTAATTGGGAACAATTCCGAAGTCGAAGTACGCGCCGCTCTGAGAGCCACTTTGCTGGAAGGCATACTCTCCAGCGGGTAGAGGCTTAAGCAGGGTAAGCTTGTATATACCCGGCTTGACCATCTCACTGGTAAAGCCCAGCCGTGAGGTCTCATCCACACCAGCGGAGGCTCCAGCAAAACCAATGGTGGAGGTACTGACCTGACGTTGCCCCCCCTTCACCTCGAACTGAACCAGTGCGAAGTCCTTGATCGTGATAGAGCTTCCGCCAAAGGTTGTTTTGTCCTCAGGAATGTAAGCATAGAAGATGGGATTGGTTTCTGGCGTCTGTACTGTTGCCTTGGGGCCATCAATGATGGCCTTGGAATGTGCCTTTACGGCACCGTATGTGAATGCATGTGCCAGCATCCCACTGGTTTTTGTTTGCTTGGGTACAATGTGGTCCAACTTCGTGAGGTGGAAATGCTTGTCAAGCCCTGCCGCAAGGATGTAAATCCCTGGCGAGTGCGGGATTAATGGGTCGTCGGGATTGTTCGCGCTCGCGGCGGAAGATGCGGCAGGCGCGGGGGGTGGCGCGGGGGTGGGAGCGGGGGCTGGTGCGGGGGTGGCAGCGTGCGGATCGATCATGACCCGGATGACAGCATTCGACACCTTGGAGGCTTTCAAGCTCTCGAGTCCATTCACGGAGGTGTCGAAGTTCGTGAGAGGCGAGGCATGGATTTTCGCAATGACAATGTCGTCAGACAGCCCAGCCGCAGTGAGAGCGATGATATCGGCATTGCCCATTTCATGCGGTTTGGCCGATTTGGCCGCTGCGGAAGACGCGGGTCTGCGGTGGGCAACTTGAGCCCAACCTGGAACGGCCGCTATTGAAAAAGCGACCGCAACTGCGAGTACGTGCTTGGGAAAATGCATCGGTTCTCCTTTTAATTGCTGTGTAGTTTCCGGGAGGTACCAGAATATTGCCGCTGGGATTTAGACTTGTTGAAAGCGCCCTCCTTATTACGCGAGGGGACGATGCCGTCCTGTCGCTGCTTCAAATCCGCTCACAAGCCCATGATTGCGGCACGACGCGGATTGTCGATGAACGGGGAGCTATTGACAGCCTCATCGAGTGAGGCAAGTAGAAACTGGCCTGCGGCTGAGATCAGAGTGCCAGCCACAAAGAAGCAGAACCATGCGAGTACGCCAAAGCAGAAAGCAAGCAACCAGCCCAGCCCGCCCAACGCGCTCGAACCAGCAAATGAACTGCTAAACAGAGATGAAAGGACGGTCATCCCCATCAGGAAGATCAAGACGCCTGCGCCTATGCCGATTTTTTTGACAATCGAGCCCAGGCGGTCGATGAAGTGTGCCTGCCGATAGGCGTCCGTGTAGCGATTCATCAATGAGCCAAGCTGCGGCCCCGGTTCCAATGTGGCGCTTTGTGCCTGATCGATTTGTTCCAACATCGCTATCTCCTCGCTATTTCTTTGTCGTTGACTGCTCTTGTAGTACAACCTAATTCCCGCTTGACTCTATCCGTTGCCGATGCCGCCGCAGGGGGACATTCAATCTCTCCGCGGCCGTGACATCTTGGACATTTTCTCGCCATATAGGTCGTCCGTCTGCCTTCTTCGGTCTTCGATCTTCCTACGAGAACCTATGGCTGATAGCGCCACAGGTCATTGAGCACGAAAGCTATGTAGGTGCCGGGGGAAGGTTGCTGACCTCCAAAAAGCCAGAGGTTGCCACTGCTGTCAATCCAACTTACGGCACACCACCTGACTACGGGAACGTTGGCGGCAGCAGGGACGCCCTGCGTACCGTAGACGCCAGTTGCATCCTCAGCTCCGCTCATCCATGTCCATTCCTTGGTCGTAGGGTTAAACTCCCAGAGATCATTGAAGACGTTGAACGATCCGTCCGGGTTAGGAACACCGCCTCCGAAAAGCCAGAGGTTGCCACTGCTGTCAATCCAACTCACGGCGGAGTCACGTGCTCCAGGAACGTTGGAAGGCGAGGCAACTCTCAAGGCTCCGTAGACACCAATTGCACCCGCCGTACTGCTTCCGCTCATCCAGGTCCATTCCTTGGTCGAGGGGTTAAACTTCCACAGGTCGTTGAGGTTGTCAAATCCGTTGGAATCAAAGTAATCGCCCCCGAAGAGCCAGAGGTTGCCACTGCTGTCAATCCAACTCACGGCGGACTCACGTGCTCCAGGAACGTTCGTGGCAGATGCAACCCCCTGCGTACCGTAGACTCCGGGCTGGCCACCGTAGCTACCAGCCGTGCTGCTACCACCCATCCAGATCCATTGCTTCAAATTGGGATTGAACTCCCAAAGGTCGTTGAGAGAACCGACAAACCCAGTCGAATCCGCGCCTAAACCGCCGAAGAGCCAGAGGTTGCCGCTGCTGTCGATCCAACTGACCGCATTTTGACGTGCTCCAGGGACATTTGCGGCAGCAGGAACGCCTTGCGTACCGTACACTCCGGGCTGGCCCAGGTCCCATCCGGGGACCGTGCTGCTTCCGCCCATCCAGGTCCATTGGCTCGTGGAAGGATTGAATTTCCAAAGGTCGTTAAGAGGGCCAAAAGATCCGGCCGAATCGACTCCTCCAAATAGCCAGAGGTTGCCGCTGCTGTCGATCCAACTCACCGCACTATCTCGGGCTCCGGGTACGTTAGCAGCAGCAGGAACTCCCTGCGTGCCGTAGACACCAGTTGCACCCCCAGTATTGGCTCCGCTCACCCAGGTCCATTCCTTGGTCGTGGGGTTAAACTCCCAGAGATCATTGAAGTCGCTGTCAGACATATTCGAGTCATTACCAAAACCGCCGAAGAGCCAGAGATTGCCACTGCTGTCAGTCCAACTGACAGCGCCATACCGCGCCCCAGGAACGTTAGAGGCAGCAGGAACTCCCAGCGTGCCGTAAACACCAGTTGCATTCCCAGTATTGGAGCCGCTCATCCAGGTCCACTGCCCGGCAGTTGCTGAAACGGTCACCGTTGCTGTGAAACTCTGGGAAGTATCCGTTGCGTTGGTCGCAACAACGTAGAACGTACCTGTCGTATTGGGAGCAGTGTATAGACCTGCACTTGTAATCGTGCCATCCGCAGAGCCTCCCGTCACGGTCCAATTCACCGTGCCACCGCCGGAGACTGTAGCTATAAATTGTTGCGTTCCGCCTTCGGCCAGAACCACAGATGCTGGGCTGATCGTTACCGCTCCAGAGGGTTCGATGGTTACGCTGGCGGAGCCGCTCACGCTGGCATCAGCCTGACTCATAGCAGTCACCGTGACCGTGGTAGGACTTGGGACAGTTGCCGGGGCCGTGTAGAGGGCTGTATCTGAACCTGTTGAGCTAATTGTTCCCACGGTGGTGTCGCCCCCAATCGATCCATTCACGCTCCAAGTGACGGCGGTATTCGACAAGCCCGTCACCGTTGCGGCGAACGCTTGATGGCCGCCGACAGGAACTTGCGCGGTGAGGGGAGAAACTGCAATCGCTGCGGGAGGAGTGCCCGAGGTGCAGCTTCCAGAGCAAATTGTCTGCATTACGTTATTGCTGGCCAGGGTGAGGGTACTATCGAAAGCGAAGACCGAGAATAGACCTACTGGTTGAGTGCCAATTGGCATCGGCCAACTTATAGTGCCGCCTGAATCCGCCAAGCCTGGAGTTTGTAATAACGTGACAGTTCCCGTTGAGTCTTGGCTACGGACTTGTATATTGCCGGCGTTTGAATTGAAGCCCGCGCCCGCAAATATGAACGGTGAGTCTTGTGCCCCGGTGCAATTGGCTGATGCGCTGCTCAGGCATGTCAACTGAGGAGAACTACTTTGAGTGACTTGATTTGCAATGTCGTTAAGAACTCCACGGTCTTGCGGCAACAGCATGTGAGACGGCAACTCAAAGTAAGACAAGGTAGTAAAAAAAGGCGGGAGAGGATAGACCTGGAATTTTGCGTTGAATGCCAGCGCACTGTTCAATCCAACAATGCCATCGTTGGGGGTTGAGTCAAACGGTGTTTGCCCATTATTGTAAATAACCCCAAGCAGACCTGGATTCGCGCCGCCGGCAACGAATATTTTCGTATTACTTAGATTGTTCCGCACTGCCGGTAGGATGTGTATGGCCAGTGCATTGCTATTTGGTAGTAGATCCTGAACGAAAGGAGATTTGAATAGCTGATCGAGTCCCATTCCATTGATCGCCTGCGAAGCTGGGCAGGATGACGGAGATTTTTTGTTGTAAGAGTAAATGAGCAAATCAGCCCAACCGGCTTCTGAAACAGGCGTTCCAAGTATTGGACCGGCCAAGCTAAAAAAATTTCTAATCAACGCCCTATCCGGGGTTTGAGACGCGGCATAGAGCGCTACCGGGACACCCTCGCTGTGCGCAACGATATCAATACTCGTGGCTCCGAGTTGTGCAATTTGTTCAAGAAATGTTTCTAGTTGACCTTGACCGCCGCTGGTCGTGAGTTGCTGTGTCCAATCGTAGTCGAAGCCGACGATTGCACCATAGGTCTGATTCGCCAGCATCTGCGACGCGAACGTCGTGAAAGTATTTCCCGTGAATGAATTCTCCACACAAGCCATCATTCCGTGAACAACCACCAGAACTCTTTTTCCTGAAATCTGGCTAGAACAATTGGAAAAGTCAGTCCAAGTTGAAGTACTGGGTTGCCAACATCTTTGTAAAGGTAGCTGTACTTCTAGAGGTAAATTTTCCGGGATGACGAGATAAGCTGAATTCACGGCGCTTACTGCAACGGTAGAAACCGGATTTTGAAGCCCATTCAGCCAAGACGATGACACGGCGAGGGTCGAGCTCTGGTTGCCGGCCGAATAGGTTGCTGGAAGGTAATTGGTTGTATTCGTAGTGTCCGTTATCTCGGCCATCCCTAAGGCCCCATTTAGGCCAGATGGTAGGCCGGATGGTAGGCCGGATGGCACCTGTTGCTGGTTGATCGTAAATATCAAGTTAGAAGAAGTGCTACTGCTAGAAGAGGCCAAATTTCTAGCCGTTCTTCCGGTCGCATCGGCTTGGACGTTGCGCAGACTGGGTTGAATAGGAGCCGAGAATGTCAATTGCAGCGCGATCCCAACCCCCACAATGAATTGATTCGGTGGCTGCTGCGACAGGGCCGAGACTTCAGAAAGGGTCACCGCTTGATCTGCGGGCAAACTATTTGCCGGAATCGTTACCCTGCTGCCATCGGGCAGGGTAATTGTTCCTCCGGCGGACGCACTGATCGTCTGGGAAACACTGGCAATCTTCCCTGCGACAATGACAGGTGACGAAGCGGACTTTGTCGTATCTGTAACGCTGGTCGCGGTGAGCGCGACTGTAAATGGCGTAGGCACTGTGGCGGGCGCAGTGTAGAGGCCAGTCGTCGATACAGTGCCTACCGTGGCATTTCCGCCAGCAACACTGTTGACCGCCCAGCTGACAGAGGAACTATAGTTCCCCGTCCCTTGCACCGTGGCCGAGCACTGGCTGGTCTGGCCGACATTGACGGTAGCAGACGCACAGGAAACGGCCACCGATGTAACGGAGGCTGTTGGCGGAGGTGTCGGAGTCTGCCCGCCCATACCGCTGCCGCTGCCACCGCAACCGACGACACACAACGAACCAAGGAAAGAGAGGGCAAGCAAAGTCTTGCACGTCATACATGCTTCTTCCAAACCAAATTGTGCGGGGGAGTTTGACGGCCCAAGTGTAGCACAGGGAAGTTCGCCCGTCTGCATCGACTCTCTTCCAATACAAGATGAGCCTGAAGGCCGGTATTGATTCCAATACAAGATGAGCCTGAAGGGTCGGTCATGCTGGGTAGTGAACATCCGCATGCGCGACGCAGAGAAGTTGAGTTTGGAG
>JAJZKY010000240.1 GCA_021803885.1 Planctomycetota bacterium | reverse complement strand
CCGCTTGAAGGGTGTGGCCGAAAACATCTCCAGCATCCAGAACCGAAAGGATCTCCAGCCATGAAAGCCCTCACCACACTCACCCTTCCCACGCTCGCTCTTGCCCTGCTCACCGCCTTGCCCGCTCTCGCGCAGGGCCCTGTCCCATTCCCCCCCGGACTCGCCAAAAAAACTCGCCGCCCGCGCCAGCAACTACACCGAGGTCACCCTCGACAAAAGCACCCTCAACTTCGCCTCCCAGTTCATGAATAAGAACGACCAGAACGACCAGCAGGCCCGCAACATCATCAACGGCCTCAAAGCCATCTACGTCCGCACCTACGAATTCAAGGACACCGGCGAGTACTCCACCGCCGATCTCGACCGCATCCGCGACCAGTTCCGCGGCTCCGATTGGGTCCCCATGGTCCAGTCCCGCTCGCACTCCAAGGACGGCATCGAAATCAGCGACATTTACGAAAAAATTGTCCACGGCGAAACCCAGGGCATGCTCATCCTCAATGCAGAACCCAAAGAGCTCGACTTCGTCTACATCTCCGGCCACATCAACCCATCGGAGCTCGGCGCCCTCGGCGGCAACTTCGGCGTCCCTCAGCTCCACACTCGCGCCGGCTCCGGCCAGAACCACAACAGCACCCACAATTCCGGCGGCAACCAATGAAATACGCCGCCGGTGCACTTATCCTCGCGCTCGCGGCCGTGTTGCCGCTGCATTTCTGGTTCTCCTCGACTGACGGTTTCAACGCAGCCGTCTCCGCCGTCGAGCTGCAGTACCACGCGCAGCCCCAGAGCATCCCGCTCCAATGGTTCGCCAGCCTCTGCGCCACCATCAGCACCGGCGGCGGTGTCCGCAACATGCGCATCGCCGACTTCCCCAACGTCTCCGGCCTTACCAGCCCCGACGATCTCGCGGCCCTGCTTTCCACTCGCCTCACCGGGCCCTGGCATCGCATGGTCCTCAGCCGCGACGGCGCACACGACTTCAGCCTTATCTATGTCCGCCCCGAAGGCCGCTCCATGCGCATGCTTATCGCCAGCTACGACCATGGCGAGCTCGACATCGTCCGCATGGACCTCAACGGCCAACGCCTCGCCCACTTCGTCGAGAATCCCACCCGCGCTCCCGGCCACCACAGCCCCATCCCTGACTAACGCAAGTCCACACTCCAACAAACGAACCCGAGCACCTTACTCCGCCCGCAGCACAGAAAGCAGATCGGTCCGCGCCGCATTCACCGCCGGAAAAACGCTCGCCAGCAGCGCAATCAGCGTCATCATCGCCAATGCCAGGGCAAGCACCGGAACATTGGCAGTCGTCACACCAACCAATTCAGCCGTAATGAATCGGTTCAGCACCAGCGCCGCGCCCAGCCCCGCAAGATCCCCCACAAAAATCAACGTGATTGCCTCGCGCAATATCAAACCCACCAGTCCGCCCCGTGAAGATCCCAGCGCCAGTCGAACTCCCATCTCCTGCGTTCGCAAACTCACTGAATACAGAAAAACCCCATACACGCCAATCGCACACAGAATGACTGCAAGCGCCGCAAAGCCACCAATCAACAGCATGATCAACCGCCGAGGCCCAACCATTTCTGAAATCCGCTGGCGCATCGTCTGTATGTCAAAAATCGGCTGGTTCCTGTCTACCTTGCGAACGGCCTCCCGCATCGCTTTTGTCAATGACGCCGGTCTCATCGCAGTCCGAAGCACGATATCAACGCTGTATGTCGGGAATTGCGCAAACGGCACATAAATCGCCGGTGCAACCGTTGCATGCAGGCCGTTGTACCTCACATCGTTCACCACCCCCACAATCGTGGCAGGCTCAAAACGCGGCTTTTCGCCCCTCGCGCGCAGATACAGGTCGTGCCCAATCGCATTCCTGCCAAACGTCTCCCGCGCAAAGGCGCGGTTCACGATCACCACCCGCTGCGAAGACGCACTATCGTCCTTTGTAAAAGTTCGGCCCTGGATCATTTGCATCCCGGTCGCCCTGAAATATCCCGGCGTAGCGCTCACCTGGATCACCACATGGCCCTGATCGAACGGCGGATCAGGATTGTTATCGGCTGAAAACCGCATCAGCGCCACCCCTTCGAGTGGAAACGCGTTCGCAATCGCCGCAACTTCAACACCGGGAAGCGCCTCCAGGCGTCTTTGAAGTCGCTCTACGAATTGACTGCGCTTGCCGGCCGATTCATACCCATTGCCATACAGAAGCGTCGTCGCCGTCAGGGTATGTGCAGGATGAAATCCGGAATCGAACTGCATCACGTTGACAAAGCTCCGCACCAGCAAACCCGCCGAAGAAAGCAGCGCGACAGCAATCGCCGCCTCCGCAATCAGCAGGACGTGTCGCAGGAAACGCTGCCCACGTCCAGGCGTAATCTTGAGCCCCGCCGTCTGCAGAGCATTCCGCAAGTCTGTTCGTGCACTGCTGACCGCCGGCACAAGCCCAAATAGCACAGTGGTCACCAGCGCCAGTCCCACGGTGAACCCAATCACCCAGCCATTCACTTGCATCACAGAGGCAATCTTGCTGAGTGACTCATGCATGGAATGCCCGAACGGCCGCAGGCCATGCACGGTGATTGCAACACCTCCCGGAAGCCCCACATGCCGCACAACTGCCGCAACCACATACGCGATCGCCAGACCAAGGCCCGCCGCAAATGCGGAGAGCATCAGGCTCTCTATCAGAAATTGGCGCATGATTCGAAAGCGGGAAGCTCCCAACGCTCCGCGCAACGTCGTCTCGTGCCGCCGCGATGTCGCTCGCGCCATCTGTAGATTCGCCACATTCGCACACGCAATCAGCAGCACTGTGGCAACGCAGGCCAGCAGCAGCAATAGCGGCCTGCGGTCGCTCCCCGTCAGATGCCGGTGCAACGACTCCACAACGATTCTGCGGTTGCCCTCGATGCTGGAATATGGGGCCGGATCATGCAGCGCCCGGACATCAAATAACGCCTGCAGCTCTTTCTGCGCTAGCGCTTCGCTCACTCCCGGGCGAAGCCGCGCAATCGCATGCACTGGGCGCACCATTCCGTTCGCGGCGAAGCTTGTGTCGGGACTCAAATCAGCCGCAACATAGACATCCGGTTCAAGAGCAAAACTGGGAAAACTGAAATGGGGCGGCAAAACTCCAATTACAGTCTCGACTCTTCCGCTCAGCCGGACAGTCTCCCCAACAATCCCGCGATTCGCATCAAAGTATGTATGCCAGATGTGGTTGCTCAGCAAGATCACCGGTGGACCATCGTACCGGTCCTCAGGGGCCAAGAAATTGCGCCCCACCTGTGGCGTCACTCCTAACACCTGCAGAAAGTTCGACGTGATCCCAACCCAGTGAACCCGTACCGGAGTAGCATTTCCCACCAGGTTGGCATCGCCGTTGTTTACCCAACCCGCAAGCTGCTCGAACGATTTCGTTCTCGTTCGGGCCGCCACAAAATCCGGAGACAACGTAACGTCGCTGTACTGCCCGCCTGTCCGATGCGAGATATAAACAAGCTGGCCCGCCTTCGCATACGGCAGCGGCCGCAGCAATAACGCATACACAGCCGAAAATATCGAAGCCGTCGCCCCAATCCCCAGCCCCAGCGTAATCACAGCCGTCCATGCAAACGCCCGATTCCGCTTCAGCTGACGCAGCGCATACCGCACATCCTGCCACCACAGCTCCAGTTGAACCCCCGTGCGCCGCTCCCGCACCGCCTGCTTCACCTGCTCCACGCCGCCGCACTCCACCAGCGCCTGCCGCCGCGCCTCCGCCGCCGCAACTCCGCGCGCCATCTTCTCCTCGGTCAGCGCCTCCACAAAACCGCGAATCTCTTCGTCGAGCTCGGCTTCCACCCTCGGGCGATGCAGCAGATTCCTGCACAGCGACTTGGCACGCGACAACAGCCCCATGTCACCCTCCTTATGTCGCCTTCAGCGCATGCGCCATCGCGCGGGCAATCGTCGTCCACTGCTCGGCTTCCACGCCCAGTTGGCTCTGCCCGGCCTTCGTCAGCCGGTAGAACCGCGCCCGCCGGTTGTTCTCCGATTCGCCCCAGAACGAACTCAGCCATCCCGCCTCCTCCATCCTGTGCAGCGCCGGGAAAAGCGATCCCGGCTTTACCTGGAACGTCCCCCGCGTAATCTGCTCTATCCGCCGCGATATCCCCAGCCCATGCAGCTCCCCATCTCCAATCGCCTTCAGGATCAGCAAATCCAGCGTCCCCTGAAGCAGCGTAGTCCGATTTCCTTCCACGTGGCACTCCTATCGAATAACGATATGACTCTGCTCTCGCTTCCTATCGATTGTCAATAGGAAACACCGACCTGCCTTCCCATCAAAGCCGCTTCCACCCTCACAGCCGGCATGCGGACGGCCCGGCCCCGAAGGCACCCCAAAAGAAAAACGGCAGGCTCACGGCCTGCCGTTTCTTCTGCTTCTCTTCAGGATTTACTTCGCGACCGCCGCCTTCACGCCCGCCTGCTCGCGCAGCGCCGCGGCCTTGTCGGTCTGCTCCCAGGAAAACTCGCTCTCCGTACGACCAAAGTGCCCATACGCAGCCGTCTTCTGGTAGATCGGCCGGCGCAGGTTCAGGCTTTCGATAATGCCCTTCGGCGTCAGCTCGAAGTTGGCGCGCACCAGCTTCTCCAGCTCCGTCGAACTCGCCTTGCCCGTCCCGAAAGTATCCACCAGCACGCTCACCGGCTCCGCCACGCCAATCGCGTAAGCCAGCTGCACTTCGCAGCGCTCCGCCAGTCCGGCCGCCACAATGTTCTTGGCAATGTACCGCGCCAGGTACGCCGCCGAGCGGTCCACCTTCGTCGGATCCTTGCCCGAGAACGCCCCACCGCCATGCCGGCCCATGCCCCCGTAGGTATCCACGATGATCTTGCGGCCCGTCAGGCCCGTGTCGCCCATCGGCCCGCCGATCACAAACCGGCCCGTCGGATTGATGTGGTACTTCGTGTTCTCGTCCAGCAGCTCGGGCGGCAGAACTGCCTGAATCACATTCTTCAGAATGTCCGCGCGCAGCTCTTCGGTTGTCACCGAATCCGCATGCTGCGTCGAAATCACCACTGCGTCAATGCGCTTCGGCTTGAAGTTTTCGTCGTACTCCACCGTCACCTGGCTCTTGCCGTCCGGCCGCAGATACGCCATCCGCCCGTTCTTGCGAACTTCGGTCAGCCGCCGCGTCAGCTTGTGCGCCAGCGAAATCGCCGTCGGCATCAGCTCCGGCGTCTCGTTCGTCGCGTAGCCGAACATCATGCCCTGGTCGCCCGCGCCGCCCGTGTCCACGCCCATCGCGATATCGCCGGACTGCTTGTTGATCGTCGAAATCACCGCGCACGTATTCGAGTCAAAACCGTACAGCGCGTTGTCATAGCCAATCGACGCCACCACGCCGCGCACCAGTGCCTGGAAGTCCACATACGCCTTCGTCGTGATCTCGCCGCGATCACCACCAGTCCGGTGGCTGTCAGCGTCTCGCACGCCACCCGGCTGTAAGGATCCTGCTCCAGGCAGGCGTCCAGAATCGCATCCGAAATCTGATCGGCAATCTTGTCCGGATGGCCTTCTGTGACCGACTCCGAGGTAAAAAGAAATCTCTCCTGTGGCAAAACAACATCCTCCGTCTTCAACTCGCCTGCCGCATCGGCGGCATCCCCGCCGAACTCCATTTCGGTCAGCAGATCGTCCCAGCAAACTCTACCGGTGCAGGCGGATAACCACATGGCCCGCGGCTCAGGGCATTTCTGCCCCCAAATGGGCCATCTCTGATGCTACCTGACCGCTTCCGCCCCCGCAATCGGCCCGCGCTCAATGGCTTCCTCCGGCCCTCCACCGGCCAATCCCGGCCCCTGAACGGATTTTCAAGCCCGGATTTTCAAGCCCGGATTTTCAAGTCCGGATCTCAGCCCCGGATCCATCCCCCGGATTCCGCGCTCTTTCACTGTTACTGTTTCGGATTCTGCGGCTGGCCCTCCCCCGAACTCTGCCCCGAACTTTGCCCCGGCTGCCCGCTCTTCGCCCCGGCCTTCCCCGGATTCTTCAGCTTCTTCCCGTCGAAAATCAACGTCACGCGGGAGCCAAAACGCTTGTATTTCGTATAGGTGATCGTCTCCGTCATGTGCACGTTCTCGCTCAGGTAGCCACTCCCGCCCTCAAAATGCAGCCACCCCGCGCCGTGCGTCCATGCCGGAAACCAATACTTCCCATCCACCTGCTGGTAAAACGTGATGAACGGCAGCGACAAATCCTCCTGCCCGCGCTTCAAGTCATCCGGAACGCTCTTGCCATCCGTCACCACAATCTGGTGGTCCCGCTGGTCCACCCAGATCCGACCGTCAAAATACCGGTAGCCCTTCACGATCCTCTTCGGCGCCACGTCAAACACGTACGTCTCTACCTGGTCCACCTTCTGCCGGCCTACGTACGTCACGTTGTATTCGCCAATCTGCTGCGCCGTCAGCACGAACGGCATGCGGTGGTCGATGTCCTGAAAGTCCGACTCCGACATCATCACGTTCGCGTTCATCAGCGTGCTCGGCGGAGCAAACAACACCTGCTCCACGCGCCGCCCGTGCGAATCCTTCCCTACCGCATCCACCTCGTAGTACTCGCCCTTCGGCTTGTCATCGCTGTTCAGCGCTTCCACCTTCGCCGTCCGGACCCAGGTGTAATTTGTCATCGCCTCTGAGAACTGCGTCTCTTTCGCCACAAATTCCCGGATCAGCTGCTTTACCGGAACCGACGGCGGAGCCGGATTCAGCGGCCCAAATCCCGAGTCCAGCGGCATAAACCGCGACGACGACTGCCCCAGCGCACACGGCACCGCCACCGCCGCCAAACCCAGCACGCCCGCCAGCACCCATCCCGCACGCATT
>JAJZKY010000239.1 GCA_021803885.1 Planctomycetota bacterium | reverse complement strand
ACAGACTCAGCCATTTAGCCTCCTCGGCGATCATGGTCCATGGCGGCCTGGAAATCGGGATGCGCCCTAATGTCCGTGCGGTATGCGGGTGTCGATTGGAGTCCTGGCAAAGGCCAGCACTATTGCGGGCAATGCCCTATCGGACCATCGGGCCTGTGGTGGTCCCGAAGGGACACCGAGAAAACTGTGTCAAGATCCGGGGCCTGACAGGAGGCACGGGAGCGGGGCTGGCGGACTGTACACGCGGGCCAGGCGTGGCGACACAGACGAACCGAGGAGCGCGATGCTGCCGGAACAAACGGATGGGCACGTGGACGACCATGCCAGTGAACGGGTACGGCATGTGCCTAATCAGGAATGCGGCCCTTGCGAAGGTAACTTGCTGGCGATACTGAAGCATCGTAGCGTGTTCATGGTAACGACGAGAGTTTGTGACAAAGAGGCCGTCCACGGGTAGACGGAAGATGGACCAGCGTTCTCCGCAGACGCTTGGTTCCCAGGTCTCGTAACCTTTGGCCAGGTCCCGCGATAACCGATTGCGGAGACGAACCAGCTCCGACCAATCGTCAGGATACGCATGTGGTCCGCGTCCGGGCCTTCCTATCCGGGTCGGGCGCTACGGAGCCCAGTTAGAAAGAGGCCGGGGTCCTGCCCCCGACCCCTTCGTCATGTAAAGCCAGGACCTTACGCCCTGGCGCGCGCCCGACGATACCACACAACTCCGACGGCAATTCCGGCTAGCGGTATTGCAGCAGCAAACGGTACCTCCGGAAGTTGTCCGACGGGGACCGGTACACCGTTACAAACCGGCGCCGTGTTAATGCCGTTCGAGTTTTCGCTGCTCGAACTGTACATGTGAAACACGTGTCCAGCGTTGTTGGGAACCAGAGAAACGGTGTAGCTACCCGCAGGAAGCTTGGGGGACACGAGGTAGGTGTAGTACGCTGTCGCGGACGTACCAACCGTAACGAAGGGAATGGGCTTCTTTATACTTGTCGGCAGTAAAGACGTGTACCCAGGTACGGGAGTGTTATTTTCCGAAATCTCCACAGTGGGCAAGGATTGCGGATTGTTGGCGACCTGACTAGGGTCCGGGAAATACCAATTTCCCGCTTGGGTGGTGTCGTTCACGGTGATGGCGAGGGTAAACGTGCTCATAGGAAACGTAGGCGTCGGGGTTACCTGGAGCTGGCTTACGTAAAAATTGCACGTTCCGTTGCCGCCGTTCTGCAGAGTTTGGTTCGTCTTCAAGGAGCCAGAGTGTCCTCCGCTGGCAAAGGCTGGAGCTCCGAAGGCAACTAATGCGACGCTTGCGCCGAGCGCCCATAAACTCTTCCGTCCGATGCCCATGGTGACCTCGACTCCCCTCTCCTACCCGCCGGACCCAAAATCGGGCCCGATGCGTAATGCTGGTGCAGATGTTACAAGGGTCTCGGCGTGTGCACAGTCCGATTTCCCTCTCAGGTTAAGTCTCAGGTTTGTCTCACAGCGCCGGCTCGCGAACAGGAATGAATTTGGTCGACGGCTTGTTCGCATTTAGGTGCGTGTCGTACGACGCGGTCCGGAAGATCTCAAGCGCCGGACCGCCTCCGATCCCAAACCCCCGGGCTGTTTTCGGGGCGATATAGCTGGAGTTCGATGGGAGAGGCATCCGTTGTCTATTTCTAAGGCGACGGAGAGATGTGGACTTGTCGGAGCGCCCGGCCCATTGGAACTCGCGCTGCGGCCGTACTTTTTCGGGGCGACATCGCGGGTGACGGTGATGGTGATGGAACGCCCGTGGATGCACCCGATGCCTGGGTCGAGAACGAGCGGCCATGGCTCCGTGGGTTACGGCGTTTCGCCAGGTCATCACGCCATGAACACTCTGGGACAGGGGCGCCGTGAGTATTGCCGACGCACTGGCTTTCTCAGGACACCAGGGATTGCCGGAGTTTGGTGCGGCCGGACAATCGGCACCTCCACGCAGGTTCGAGAACGACCCCTTGCGGCTTCTCCCGGCAGGAGTCGGTTATGGGCGAAAGACACGGTGGAGCGTGTGCGCCATTCTGGGTCACTCGACGGCGGGACGTTATGGCGGACCGGTGACCGTGCTTGCAGTGTCCAGATATTGCCGGTGGCAGGGGCTAAAGCGGACAGTTCAGATGGGCTGGTGTCGGTATCTCGTCAGCGACTTTAATACAACGACCACCAGGGGCGCGGGCCGTAATCGTGCGGGCCACCATTTACGGTCTCGGATTCCGTTTAGAGATAGATGTTCTTGGCGCTACGCGCAGGAACGACGCCTGCGAGGCGGGAGATGCCCCGATTCTCTTTCTCACGGCGTGGTCCGGAACGGCCTCCGTGGGGGCGGGCGCTGAGCCCACTTTTGAGAACGTGCCGATATGTGCTCGTGCGGAACGGCTTACCTAGCCGGTCACTCTCGGTCGAGAATGACTCTTCCTATCTATAGAATGCGCGACCCAGCGCTGACCGCCTCCTGGCAGGAGTCGTCAATTAAATCGCCGCGGGTTCGAGATGCGAAGTATCGCACACGGTGAGCGCTCATATACATGATGGTCGAGAGGCATCTGCCGCCACGCGAGGTCTCGAACGGGCGGACGGGTAGATCTCAGGAGGAGCCTGCCGGTTCTCCAAGCAGATCATTAGCGAGAGGCTCACGATCCGACGGAGTGATCGTACGGAATGCGTGGCCGCCTCGCCCCTTTGCAACGGGAAGCGCCGGGCAACGTCGACGTGGTCGCCTAGCCTGCAGCTCCTGGTGTGTTTCGTCGCCTGCCTCGGCTCAAGAAGCATGTTGGGGCGGCAACCACGTCGATGGTTCTTCGACCCATCATCCCCGTGCCCGATTAGGCGACGGATAGCGGCGGCCCTCACGACCAGGGTTCCTGTAGGGATTTCCTGTTACTGGGACCCGGAGGGAATCCCGAATTCGACAGTTTGTGGCTAAATGTCCGTATCATACCCCGTCTCAAACTATCTCTACGGAGCAAATTTATGCAAACAAGGACTGGATTTGCGGCCTAAGGCCACGTACGATTGGTCCCGCAGTCGAATCGGGTCGTGGAATAAATCGTGGAGGGTCCCTTAGAGGGAATTCCCTTAACGTGTCGAACAATCCCGACGGAAACTGCAGCAGCCTACGTTTCCCGGCGGCTCGAAGTGTTGCGGGTTCCACCTAGCATTTTAGGAGGCTACTAAGGAATGGTGAGCGCAGTTTCTCAGTGGGTTGAGTTGGCTCGTCGATGGGTCCTAGACCATGTAAGCGAGCGGGAGGGCCAGGCACTCGTTGAGTACGCCCTCATTATCGCCCTCGTCGCCATCGCGGCGATCGTTGGTCTGCACTTCCTCGGTGGTGCTGCTCAGAACACCCTGAACAACGTCGCCGCGACGGTAAACTCGGCGGGCTAAACGCCCCACGAGCACGGTCCAGGCGCAGTCGATCAATAGGAGGTAGAGATATGACCCAGATCGTGTCGGAGTTGGCGGCGCGCATCCAGCGTTGGGTGATCGAGCGCGTAGAAGAGCGGGATGGCCAGGCCTTGGTTGAATACGCTCTTATTATTGCTCTCGTGGCCATCGCGGCGATCGTCGGCCTGCACTTCCTCGGTGGCGCTGCCCAGAACACCCTGAACAATGTCGCGGCAACCGTTAACTCGGCGGGATAGCGCCGGGCGAGAGGGGCAGGCTTTGGTGGAATTCGCCTTAGTCGTGCCCCTCTTGCTTCTTCTCCTGCTGGCCATCGTCGGGTACGGCCTGGCGTTGTTTCGCACGCTCAATGTGGCAAATGCGGCTCGCGCGGCGGTCCGGTACGGGGTTATCGGGGCATCGCCGTGCCAGATGTTTGGGGACATCTTGTATCTGATGCCTGGCACGAATCCGACCGTGAACTTTACGTTTCCCGGACCAGCAACCTGTACGATTAATGGCCCTGCTCAGACGGATTCCTGCGGCACCACGACCGAACAGTACACCGAGGGTGGGTACCTGACCGTCCAGATCGTGAACCCGGTGTCGTCCCCCATCTATCTTCCTGGACTCGGAACCAACTACACCATCACGCAGGCTACGACGATGATGGTGGAAAATTCGGCGCCGATGACGGTTCCCGGTACGGTGCCGAGTTGGTGCAAGACCTAAACACTACTGGCGGGCCCGATTCGCTTTTGCTATATAGTGGTATTAGTTTCAAAAGGAGGTGCGTGATTGGTCCTCCAATCTTGGTGGAAGATCAATCGATGGCTCGTGATTGGGGTGCTGGCGCTCGCCATAGCGGTGTACGCCACACTGCGCGTCTTGGCGCTCCGGCCCCAACAGGCCGTCCAAAACGCGCAGACCGTGCCGGTGATGGTGGTGGCGAAGGCTATTCCCCCGGATACACAAATATTGGGGACAGACTTGGTCCGGAAGTCCTATCCGGTCTCACTCGTGCCGCCGGGGGCATTCACGGGCAGCCTCGCAGGCGAGTGGTCCACAGAGGCCTTGGCTCCTGGACAGGTGCTCGTGGCCAGCGATGTATTTGCTCCGGCATCGTCTGACCAGATAAAGGCCCGGCTACCCAAGGGTGACGTCGCATACGATCTGTCACTGTCCGCACAGGCGGAAGTGGACGGGGTCATTGCCCCTGGAGACCTCATAACGCTTTTCACCAGTCTGGCGGGCGGCACGGGAGGCAGTGGGAGTACCGGGGCAACCCAGGTTTTCCTGGAGCATGTTAACGTTTTGGCGGTGAACGGGTCTTTGGGGTCACCCAACACGCCAGGCTCTGCGGAGCAGCTGATTCTCGCGGCCACGCCCCCGCAGGCGGAGGCTTTGATCTACGCGACTGCGCACTCGACCTTGACCGCTGTGCTGGAGCGTCCGCACGAAAACTTGGGCACGATACCTGCCTACGGACCCAAGTTCCCGGCCGCACCTAAGTAAGATAAGGGGGGAGGGAACTGAGTGTTTTCGGTCTACATTGTGGCCCGGCCCGAGCTCCGCGATGAAATCGTCAGCATTGCCAACAATGTGGACGGCGCGTTCATGCTCGGCAACCAGACCAATATGCGCCAGGCCTTGGTGGACTGTTCGGCTGATACGCCTGGATTGATGATCCTGGACGACGAGATTCTCCAGGAGAATCTGTCGTTGTTACAGCAGATGGGCCAAGTTTCGTATCCCATCATTTTGATAGGCCGCGGCGACAACTTTGAAACGGCTCGGCGGGCTCTTGCGGTTCACGCTCGTGACCTGGTCGATGTTGACCAGATGGCAAAGCTTCTCCGCGGGGCGATGACGCGCCATGCCGTGCGTATCACCCAGGAGTACAAAACAGGGCGGCTCCTGACGATCTTCTCGTCAAAAGGTGGCGTTGGGAAGACCACCCTGGCCGTCAATTTGGCCATATCGCTCGCGCAGATCATCAGGGGGCCCGTGGCGCTCGTGGACCTGGACCTGCAGTTTGGCGACGTGACGGCACTTTTGGGGGAACAATCGGCCAGCAGTATTCACGATCTGGCGCACGTCCCGATCATCGATGAAGTCACGGTGGACCGTGCCATGACACCCCTTTCGTCCAGTACGGTGAGAGTGCTGGCGGCCCCGGATGGTCCTCAATATGCTGAGGACATCCAGCCGAACGTCGTGCTGAACATCTTGAGTATCTTGAAGGACAACTATCCGTTTGTCGTAGTAGACACGGCGCCGGGCTTCAGTGAAGTTAACGTGGCCGCCCTGGACCTGGCCGATCAGGTTCTGACCGTGGCGACGCCGGAAGTGGTGACTGTACGATCGGTAAAGCAGGCCCTCGACCTGTTTGCCGGCGGACTCAACTACTCGCGGGAGAAGATTCGCCTGGTGATGAACCGTGCCGGCACCCAGTCCACTCTCGCCAGCACGGATGTCGCGTCGGTTCTTGGGGTGACCCTTTACGGGGAGCTGCCCAGTGACTGGACGTGGGCGGTCCGGGCTGCCAATCAGGGGCAACCCTTGATGCTGTTCCAGCCAGCCGCTCCCCTAGCCCAGGGGATTCGCAACATTGCCCGGCAGTTAGTCGAGGAAGTCGACGGTCCCCGCCGGTCCACGAAGGACAAGACCGTCGTTCAGCGCCGTTCACTGATCGATAAGATCGTGTCTCGCTCTAAGGGAGGCCCTCCGCGTGTCGCTAAGAGCTAGACTGGCCCGGCCAATCGAGGCCACTGACGACGAGCCGACCCAAGTCCGTGGTGGAGAAAGAGGGCAGGCCGCCCACCGGGCCTCCTATTTCTCTGAAGAGTTCTTGGAGCTTAAGGCTCGTGTGCAACGATCGCTGCTCGAGCGCGACAGCAACTTGGAAAACCTTGACCGCGATCAGCTGAAGGCTCAACTAGTGAGCCTGATGGCTGAGGAGCGCGGCATATCACTCATCGAACGCGACAACCTGGTCAATGTCCTCACCGATGAAATCAAGGGATTCGGGCCCATTCAACCGCTCCTCGATGACCCGGAGATCACCGAGGTGATGGTGAATGGACCGGACAAGGTGTTTGTGGAGCGGTTCGGCAAGGTGGAGCTCACGCCCATCACGTTCCGTGACGAGCAGCATCTCCGCAATGTCGTGGAGAAGATGCTGGCACCGACCGGGCGTCGCCTCGATGAGTCGAGCCCGATGGTGGACTCGCGTCTGCCGGACGGATCCCGACTGAACGCCGTCATCCGGCCCGTCGCCGTGTCGGGCGACACCGTTACCATCCGCAAGTTCTCGAAAGACCCTTTCACCATGGCCCACCTGGTGCGGATGAACACGGTGTCTCTGCCGATGGCCGAGTTCCTCCAGGCCTGTGTCCGTGCGAAAATTTCTATCGTGGTGTCGGGAGGAACAGGGTCTGGTAAGACGACTACCCTGAACGCCTTGTCGGCATTCATCCCGGATGAAGAG
>JAJZKY010000238.1 GCA_021803885.1 Planctomycetota bacterium | reverse complement strand
GCGCGTGTACGGAGAGCTCACGCGGAGGCGCGGAGGCGCGGAGATATTTTCAACCACAGAACCGCCAAGACACGCTTTTGAACCGCCAAGACGCCAAGGACGCCAAGGACTTTTTTTAACCACTTTTAACCGCCCAGGACGCCCAGGACGCAGAGGACTATTTCGGGAACCGCCAAGACGCCAAGGACGCCAAGGACTTTTTTTAACCACTTTTAACCGCCCAGGACGCCCAGGACGCAGAGGACTATTTCGGGAACCGCCAAGACGGGGTTTTGAACCGCCAAGACGCCAAGGACGCCAAGGACTTTTTTTAACCACTTTGATCATAAACTCACCGTGGTCACGTACACGTAAATCAGCGGGCTGCTTGCCTGGTTAAGGGCCGGCGGAGCATACAAAACCGGCTCACTGGGTGGAGGGATAATCGAGCCGGGCCAACCGGACATGGTGATGGTTCCGCCGGCGTTCACAATTTTCCGAAACACCTGGCCGGTATTCAGATCCACGCCGATCGAGCCGAGGGGAAAGGGGGTGGTGGATGGATTACCGGCGAGCTTACCCGTGAAAAGGATGGGGACTTTGCTGGGAGGAGTGCCGGGGTATGTATTGTTCACATCGCCCTTATTAAACACGAAAATATATAGATCATAAAGCGTTCCGGAAGAAGTCGGGGGAGTGGGAGTTGGGGCGCCGGCCGGGTCCGGGCGGATGCAGGCGGTCCAGTAATAAATACTGTTGGCCGGGCCGGAAGACGACGGGTGGAACCCATACCAGTTTGTCCCTGTCAATAACTGCCAAGTGGGGGAAGCAGGAGGTGCGTACAGCGAGCCGACGCCATATTGCGTTTTAATGTAGGCCAGAGCTTTTTGTGCGAGCACCTGGCCGATGGTGCTTTGGGCGTTCTGGGCGGTCCATTTGACGGCCACGGGAAACGTGGCCGCGACCATAATCAGTCCCAGGCCCAGGATTCCGATCGCAAAAAGCATTTCGATCAGGCTGAAACCGGTCGCTGCGCGAGAGGTTTTAACTACTTTGAACCGCGGAGGACACAGAGGACGCGGAGGACTATTTTGGGAACCGCCGGGACGCGGTTTGGAACCGCCAAGACGCCAAGAACGCCAAGGATTTTTTTTTACCACTTTGAACCGTGGAGGATGCGGAGGACGCGGAGGATTATTTTCTGCACAGTACGTCATGGCACAATGCTCCCGGTGTAACTGTTGACCGTCAGCACGTCGGCATTGGCGGCCAGATAAGTACCAAGGGCGGTGGCATTAACGAGAGCGGATTGCGGCATCGCGTTCGGTTCATAAACCACCACGCCCGGAGAACTCGGTCCGGCGCCGGGTGCGCCGGTAACGGTAAAATTCCAATCGCCATAGTCCGCGGTGGGCAGGGATGGATTCTTCACGGCGCCCAGGTCATTGATGATGGTCACGTGCCCATTGGGATTGAAAACAATGGCCCGCGGGGCGTTACCGGCAGATGCAGCCGGCGTTGGCGGCAGATAAAAACCATTGGCATAATTTGGCGGCGCCGTGGCGATATAGCCCACCAGCGTGGCCACGTAAGTTCCCTTGGGTAAATATTGGACCGGCACGCCGGAATAAGGCTCGAACCAGATCGGCGCGGCGGCGGAATTCTCCGGCTGGCCCGGCAGGGCCACGGCAAAGGCCATCGCCGTTTCGCCGGAATGGACCGGCGGAGTGGGAGTAACGCCCGATAGTGTAAATCCGTTTGCCGATTCCTCGTAAAACACCAGGGCGACATCCGTATGCAGTTGCAGGGCCAGATTGCGGGCCAAGGTCAGATCGGCGGTAACCTGATTGATCGCCTGGACCTGGTTGTTGCCGCGGAACAACCCCACGAACGCCGGCAGGCTGACCGCGGCCGCGATGGCCATAATGGCCAGCACGGCGAGCAATTCCACCAGGGTGAAACCGGGTGCGGCGCGAGAAGTTGGAACAGTTTTTACCAGTTTGAACCGCGGAGGACTCTTTTGGGAACCGCCGGGACGCGGTCTGGAACCGCCAAGACGCCAAGAGCGCCAAGGACTTTTTTTTACCAGTTTGAACCGCCGAGGACACAGAGGACGCGGAGGACTATTTTGGGAACCACCGGGACACGGTTTTGAACCGCCAAGACGCCAAGAACTTTTTTTTACCACTTTCTTGGCGTTCTTGGCGTCTTGGCGGTTTACAATGGTACCGGGGCGGTTGACTTTGTCACCGTTCATTCGTGGTTCTTTGCGCTTGATAGAAATCGTTTTCATCGTTGCTGTCCGGTTTGTTCGCCCCAGGCTTTCGCCCCAGGCTCCCGCCGTGGGGCTATGGGGCTATGGTCCGCCATAAACAACGTCATCTCCGGTGAAATACACGCCGTCCGGCCCGGCGCTGACCAGCAGGTAGCCATGCTGGCCGGCAATCTGGTCATCAGGGTAAATCGTATTGTTCATTTCCTTATTGCCGATCAATGCAAGAAACTGCGCCTGGGGGCTGCCGGCGGCGGGCGCGCTGGTGGGCGGGGTGGCCCCCGCCGCCGAATCGTCGGGTGCGTCAAAAATTCCCTGGCCGGGTACGACACCGAAAATATTGCTGGTGGTGGGCGTTGCCTCGGCTGAATAATAGAGAATCGGCGAGAAGATATTTCCACTGGGCGGCGGAAAGGCGTCGCCGAAGTAGTAATCCCGCACCGTGGCAACCGTAGGATTCGCCACCATGACAAGATTGGCAGCGCCGATGTCCATGTAAGGGCCATAGACGCGTTTGTAAGGCAACATGCTGAAGCCTTTGGTTTCCGCGAGCGTGCCTGTTGTATAGCCGTAGGAAGCGCCAACGGCGGAGGAGGGAGCACCGTCATATAGGCCCGGCAGATAGCCGAGCAACGCTTCGGCGAGATATTCATAGGCGGCGCCCGCGGGAATCGCGCCGCTGTACATGCCGGGCGGGCTGATTTTTACCGAGGCTTGTGTTGAATTGGGATACATATTGAAATCAGTGTGATATTCGCCCAGGGCCAAGGCAATGGTGCTCATGTCGGCCTGGGTGGTGTTGATATACGCCCGCTGCTGGGCGATAACCACCACGGGCACCAGGATGGCGATCAAAATGGCGATAATGGAAATCACCACCATCAGCTCGATCAGGGTAAAACCGGGCGAGGATTTACCACGAAGACACGAAGACACGAAACCACGGTTAGCCGCGGGACCTGTCCCGCGCGTGTACGGAGAGCTCACGCGGAGGCGCGGAGGCGCGGAGATATTTTCAACCACGGAACCGCCAAGACGCCAAGAACGCCAAGGATTTTTTTTAACTACTTTGAACCGCGGAGGACACAGAGGACGCGGAGGGCTATTTTGGGAACCATCGGGACGCGGTTTGGAACCGCCAAGACACGCTTTTGAACCGCCAAGACGCCAAGAGCGCCAAGAGCGCCAAGAATTTTTTTTAACCACTTTGAACCGCCCAGGACGCGGAGGGCTATTTTGGGAACCGCCGGGATACGGTTTTGAACCGCCAAGACGCCAAGAACACCAAGGACTTTTTTTAACCACTTTCTTGGCGCTCTTGGCGTCTTGGCGGTTTACAATGGTACCGGGGCGGTTGACTTTGTCACCGTTCATTCGTGGTTCTTTGTGTGTTAAGCAAATCGTTTTCATCATTGCCGTCCGGTTTATTCGCCACAGGCTTGAGCCAGGGGGCTATTTATTCATTGTCCACCAAAGACCACAATGTCATCCGACGGCGGCGCGACGCCGCCGCTGCCGGCGACATTGGGATTTAAGTTCTGGCCATAAATGTGATCCGGCCCGGCGCCGATGAGTACAAAGCCGCCCTGGACGGGCAATCCCACGGTATTGAAACCGCCGGGAGGATTGGTACCGACAAGACCCTGGTTCACCACTGTAGCGGCCAAAGCGTTTACGGGACTTCCATAGGGATTGTTCGTGGAGCTATTATAGGAGGAATATCCTTCGGAATAACTTGTACCATTCTTAGCGGCAAGGAGATAGGTCGGCGCCACTCCGGGGCTGGTGTAGGCCAGATTGGAGTTCAGATAAAACGCGGCGCCAGTCCCAGGAGCGCCTCCACTTGTGGTGCTGTTCAACCATACCGGCACTCCGGTGGTTCCCGGCATACCGGGAACCTTCCGGTAATACAAAATGGGCAAGCCATCGGGAAAAGCGTCGTAAAGCGTGGGGAGACCGTTGGAAATAGTCGTTGGTGAAGGGGGCGGGTTGGTCAGTAAATCCTCAACGGCCGGAGAAAGGTAGGAATTTTTTTGAAGATTGCCGTTGGAATAGTCGATGGGGCCGGAACCAAATGGTTTTATTGATGGCACGACAACAGTGGTAGTCCCCACCGGTCCAGTATCAGTTATTGTTATGGGAGCGCCACCCGTGGTTGGATACGGTGGTGAAGCACTACTAAGATAAAACGTTCCCATCAGACCCAGCAGCATATTTTGCGTGCCGGTAACCGGAAGACCGTTGGCAAGCACTTTTTGTTGCGAGATATCCGCTTCGGCAAACGGTCCGGGGTAGGCGTTAAACGCCGCATCATAGGAGAGGCAGGCCGCCCGCACCGAATTCAATTCCGCCTGGGTAGAGGTGGAGTAAGCCTGGTGAACCGCGCCGATCAGCGCCGGCAGAAGGATGGCGATCAAAATGGCGATGATGAAAATGACCGTCAGCAGTTCGATGAGGGTAAAACCGGGCGAGGATTTACCACGAAGACACGAAGACACGAAACCACGGTTAGCCGCGGGACCTGTCCCGCGCGTGTACGGAGAGCTCACGCGGAGGCGCGGAGGCGCGGAGATATTTTCAACCACGGAACCGCCAAGCGCACGGAATAGCCCCATGGCGGAAGCCTGGGGCGAATTGATGGTGAAAAAACAATCGCCAGGACGCGGGTTAGCCGCAGGACCTGTCCCGCGCGTGGCCACGGGGGGCACGCGGAGACACGCAGACAGTTTGGAACCGCCAAGACGCCAAGGAAGCCAAGAAACATTTTGGGAACCGACGGGAGACGGTTTAGCGGCGGGCCCTGGCCCGCGCGGGGCCGCCGATCGCACGCGGAGGCGCGGAGACGGGTTCATTTTCTGCGGATTCACGTTACTCATAACGCACCTTCCATCGTTGGCGCGACCAGCGGTCGCGGCTTTATGTTTTCACACGGCCTGGATTCGCGCCCGCACTCCCGAACATACGGCCGCGGTTTCCACCCGCGGCTGCTTAGCCGTATCGTCAACCGGTTTGGTTGCCCACGCTCTGGAGCAGCTTGATATAAGGTAAAAACACCGCGAGCACGATAAAACCGACGATTACGCCAAGCACGACGATCATGACCGGTTCGATAATGCTCATCATTGAGGTGACGAGCACGTCGACCTCTTCGTCATAGTTATCCGCAATTTTCATAAGCATTTTGTCCAGGTCTCCGGTTTCCTCGCCCACGTCGATCATATTGACCACAATGGCGTCGCAGACGCGTGAGCCGCGCAGCGGCCCGGCGAAGCTTTCGCCCTCGCGGATGGCGTCGTGGACTTTCTGCAAGGCCCGTTCATAAATCATGTGGCCGCAGGTCTCGCGGGTGATGTTGATGGCCTCCAGGATCGGCACGCCGGCGGAGAGCAGCGTTCCGAGCGTGCGGGTGAAACGGGCGATGGTTCCTTTGGAAACGATCAGGCCCATCACCGGAATTTTGAGCTTGATCACGTCGATCGCGTAACGCCCCGGCTTGGTCTTGCTGATAATTTTGAGAAACAGCCATATCACGAACGGCGAAAACAAGATGTACGCCCAGCCGTACTCATGGGCGATCCAGTGGGAAAAGCTGATGAGGTAGAGCGTGATCTTGGGCAGGCCGGTTTTGAACGAGGCGAATAGTTTTCGGAACTTCGGAATCACGAAATACATGATGCCCGTGACCATCAGCACGGCGACCGAAATGACCACCGAGGGGTAGATCATGGCGCCGCGGATGCGGCGGCGGAGTTTCTGGGCCTTCTCCATGAATTCGGCGAGGCGCTGGAGAATCACATCCAGCACGCCGCCGGTTTCACCCGCCTGGACCATGTTCACGTAAAGTTTGTCAAACACCCGCGGGTGCCGGCCCATGGCTTCGGAAAGCGTCGAGCCGCCCTCCACATCGGCGCAGACGCCGGCCAGGGTGTCGCGCATCAGGCCGGGCTTTTGCTGCTGATGGAGAATTTTCAGGGAACGGAGGATCGGCAGGCCGGCGTCCTGGAGCGTCGAAAGCTGGCGGGTGAACTGGGTGATAACCTTGAGGGACACGTGACCAATGGTGAAGGAAACTTCATTGAGTCCCTTTTTCTTTTTGGTCGTGGTCCCCCCCGCCGCCGGTGCGGCCGCCTGCGCCGGGGTCGAAGCCGCAGGTCCTTTTTGCCGCTTGCCGGGCTTCTCCTTTATTTTCATCGGGAAATAGCCCTGGGAGCGAATTCGGGATATCGCCTCGTCCGAGCTATTGGCCTCGAGTTCGGCTTTGATCGACTGGCCGGCGGCATTGAGCGCTTCATACTGGAACGTGGGCATGGATGCACCTCCAACTGGTACAGGGACCAAACATCATGTTTTTCCTGATGGATATATACGGACGATCGGCCCGTGCGGAAAGGGGGGCGGGGCGCCGAACCGGGCGCGGCGGCGCGCGGAGCCACCGGCCGGTTGCTCTTTTAATCTTCGACAATGGTTTGCTTGACGACCTCTTCTATCGTGGTCAGGCCCTCATAAATGCCCAGCAGGCCCGATTCGCGCAACGACCGCATCCCCCGCCGCCGGGCGGCGTCCCGCAACAGATTGGTCGAATCGCGATTCATAATCATTTCACGTATGTCGTCGTCGAAGATCATGATTTCACAGATCGCCACCCAGGCCTCGCTC
>JAJZKY010000237.1 GCA_021803885.1 Planctomycetota bacterium | reverse complement strand
GCCGGGGCTGGCCGGCTTGAGATCAGAGTGCTATTATAATTTCATGCTACAGCGCGACATTGGCCAGGCTGCGACTGAGGCGGCCCGCCACGGCCCTGCAGAGCTGGCCAGAAATGTGGCGCGGTAGTGTTAAGTGCTGCTGTTCCAAGAACGCACAGCGAGGATGATGCATATGACGAAAGAAGAAATTCAGACCCAGTCGGTGCAAATTACCCACAATCTCCCGGGGTTTCTCGCCATGCCGCCCGGTGGTCGTCGGCATCCGGCCATACTGATTTATTATGAAATTTTCGGCCTGGACGAACATTTTAAGGACATGGCCCGCAAGCTTGCCGCAATGGGTTACGTGGTTCTGGTGCCCGATGTGATGAACAAAAGGGCATTTGGCTATGACGAAGTGCAGAAGGCTTTGCCTGTGGCCCGTGCCATCACCGATGACCAATTCGCAACCCATGCCCACGATTCCGTCACCTTCTTACAAAGCCATCCCGCCGTACTGGCGGGCCATACCGGCCAGATAGGCTTTTGCCTTGGTGGTCGATGGGCGTTTCTGGCGGCCACCAGGCTCGGCTCGCAAATTCAGTGCACCGTAGCGTATTACGGCGGAGGCATCGATTCCAGAGATCCGCGTTATGCGGCCGTTCCGTCGCTGCTGGCCAACGTTTCCGGCATTCAATGTCCTCTGCTGCTTCATTACGGCGCCCAGGACAAGGCCATTACCCCGGACGAAATCGGCCGCATCAGCACAGCGCTGGCAGCGGCCAATAAGACCTTCGGCGTACACGTATTTGCCGGAGCAGGCCACGCCTTTGCCAATGACCGCCGCGAAAGCCACAACCCCGCCGTGGCCGCCGAGGCCTGGAATTTGACGCTGGCCTTCTTGCAGCGCTATCTGGGGACAGCCCAGATACCGGCCCAATCATAACCATCGCGCAATACCAGCCCCAGCAGCAGCTTGCGTCGGGGAGCGAGTTGTTCCACAGCGGCTTTGAATGTGGCATCATCGGCAACGGGGATGCCCATGTCGCGGAGCTGCTGCAGGGAAGGCGCCGGCGGCGCAGTCGAGACAGCGGAAATGAAGGTTGCACCGATAGTAGCCAAAAAATCGTCAATGGCGGTGCGCACCGCCCCCAGCGCAGGCAGATCCAGACTGCATCCCTTTTGCAGGCCGCACTCCAGCACCGTAATGGCCTCATCCAGCGACGCAATAGCCGGACCGATGGAACTGCTTCGTTTGGATGAAAAGAAAAAGTGCAGCACCGGATAAGTGAGATGATTTTCGCCCAGCAGGGCCAGCATCGGCACCATGGAAACAAAATGCGGTCCCAATGCGGACGTATCCGCCCCGTTCCATGCCCGCATAATGATGTCTGCCGGCGATTTGCCCAAGGCCCAGATTGTGAGAGCCAGTTGACGCTTCTGCGTTGCGGCCGCAGTTACTGGCACCAGATACGCCACCGCCACCCCAAAGAGGAAAAATCCACTGCCGGTGCATAAGACCGTGGCCACCTGAAACAGCGCACCGTGGGGAATGTAATCGCCCAGGCCCAGCGTAAAAATGCAGTAACCGGCAAAATAAATCCGCGACCAGACATCGGCGGGCTGGCCCGTGGCAGCATTCACCACCGCATGGCCGGCCGAACAAAAGATCAGCGACCAACCCACCCAAATCAACACGGTCCAGGTTAAAAAAGTAACCAGGACAATAATCAACCCGGACCAGGTGTGGAGTCGGCGCGTGTGCAGCCGCATACGCAGCGACCGCAGGATGCGGGCCAGGCGCATGGCGCTGCGCCGGTTCAGCGGCCCGGCCCCTTCCACAAAAGTAGTCCATAACAGGTCAAATGCGGTGAGCAGCAGGATGGCCACACCCAGCACAAAAAGCAGCGCCTGCATCATCGGACCACATCCTTTGAATCCGGACCGGCCGATTCCAAGGCCAGAGCCGACAGCACCGCTTCCCGGGAGCCAGGCCCGTTGTGTCTGCGACCATTCAAATAGAGCGTAGGCGTACTGTTGACACCGCTGCGTACCCCGCTGGAAAGATCCTCCTGCAAACGCGCCACGTAAACACCGTGCTCGATATCCTGCTGCAAGCGGTCCGGCCCCAGGCCCAATTCCGCTGCGTATGCCAGAAGGCAATCTATTTCCAATCGCGGCTGGCGATGAAAGAGCAACGCGTGCATCTGCCAGAACTTGCCCGCCGCACCGGCAAATTCCGCGGCCATGGCCGCGTTGCGTGCCAAGGGGTGCAGGCGGGCCAGCGGAAAATGCCGCCACCCCAGACGTATCAGCGGATTGGGCCCATCCACCAAAGGCCAGAGACTATCGTGTACCGCCTTGCAGTGCGGGCACTGATAATCTCCAAAAATGACCAGCGAGTGCGGCGCGTCGGGCGGCCCGAAAATATGATCGCGCTGTCCAAGTGCGGGCACCAGCGCCGGTCGCGGTGGCGTCATGGTCATTGCAGGCTCTCCAACGCCCCAATAATTCCATCTGCGCCCGGGTTTTCACCGAGTTGTGCAATCAACTTCCAACGGATAATTCCCCTGGCATCCAGCACAAAAATCGCCCGCTCGCTGATGCCGTCCGCTTGCCGATATACGCCATAACGATTTGCCACAGCCCCTTTGGGGTGGCTGTCGGACAAGAGCAAGAAGTCAATATGCCGATGGGCCGCAAAGGCTTTGTGGCACCACGGCCCATCCACAGAAATGCCGAGAATCTGAGCACCAAAGCGTGTAAATTCCGGAAGAATTTCATTGTAGATTGCCAGTTGGTCACTGCATACCGGACTGAAATCCGCTGGGTAAAACACCAGCACCACCGGCCGGCCACGCAATGAATCTAATGATATATGTCCACCAGACGAGTCGATGAGGGAAAAATTCGGCGCCATGTCGCCGACAGCGGGCGGACGCTTTGAGGTTACGATATCGGACATGACGGTTGAATCCTTCCTCGAAGAGCCGCACATTATCAGCCAAGCGGCCTGTTGCGTGCAGGCCCATTTGCGGCGTGCAGCTATTGTAGCGGCCGAATGTCCACATTAAAGTCGTTGGCCAACGCCGTGAGGCTGGTAAAATGAATTTGCGCCATGCCATGCGCCTGGACCCGGATCGTGTTCCAGCCGGAAGTCTGTTCCACCTGCCCCCCCTGGGCATTGAGAAAGCGATATTGATATTCCAGATCGAGCTCATTGCCCGTTAGATTGCGCAACGGCACCACAATGTGCAGTTGGCCGTCGCCCACACGCGAAGCAACAGGCTCCCGCACCACAATTTTACCCAGCAGATTCCAGTTGGTTAATTGCACCTGCGGATACGGGTTCATGTTGTCTTGAAACGGCACAATGGGGCCGCATCCGGCTAAACCCACGGCCAGCAGCACCACCCCCAACAACATGGCCACGCGCAGGCCGGTGGCAGTGTGCGTGATCCCACGGGTGCGCAAATTTCGATCTCCTGCGAACATATTGATCATAAAATAATTCCTCTTGCAAAAATTCTATCACCGCATACCGACGCCGTCACTTGGCCGGCTGAATTGGATTGTTCTCGACGGTTTTGGTGACGGTTTGCGTTTCGGTGCGCACCCGCGTTTTGGTGGTAACAGACGTGGTTTTTAAAATCATCGGCCCGGTAATTTCCAGATCCACCGTGTTATTTTGGATATCGGTGGCCTTGAGGCCGCGGGAAACGCCCAGCTCTTTTTTAAGCGCCACATAAAAACGCGCCGGAGAGGCCTGGTATTGAACCGCCAGCGTGCCATACGCCGTTGCACTTGAACCCGTAATGCCTTGTGCCACCACCAGCCGCACCCCCGGCACTTGCTGCACAAAATGCTGAATCTTGAGCACATCGTCCACGGTTGCCGCATTGTATATTCGCACAGTAATGGGGTTGAACGCGCCGGCGGCGCCACCCCAAATAGTGGTCAGCTTCTGCATCAACTTATCGGCGAGAAAACCGGTATACAAGTTGATGTTGGTTTTGCTCATCGGGAGCGGCATATCCACATATTCCGCGCCCAACACCCGGCCGTTGGTGGTGGCCAGCGCCTGGGCCAGCAGGCGAATCGCCGGCCCCGCCGCGGCCTGATTCGTCGGCGCCGCCTGCACCTCCACGAGAATATCCGTGTTCAACTGATGCTGGAGCAGCGGCAACACCCGCGGATCCCCATTTTGCAAGCGCAAAAAGCTTTCCCGATTCAAGACTTGCTGGGCCATTTGCGGATCTTGAATTTCCACCTGGCCGCCGGCATTGAGGTAATCAATCATGGAAATTTGAATGGCTTGGTAATCGTTGGGCAAAATGCCAGTTTTTTGCATTGCCAATTTACTGGTCGGATATGTTACCAATACCATCAACCGTGGATCGCGCTGGGCCTGATAGGCGCGCACATAAGCCGCTTCATCCGGCAATGGAACATGTTGCCCAATGCCACCCGTTTGGGCAAACGCACCCGGCGGCAAGGGTTTGGAATAAGGCACCGGCTGGTAAGCCGCCTGGTCCTGCGCGGAAGGAATGTTTACGCGCTGGACGGTTTGGCAACCGGAGAGCACAGCACCCATAGCCAGCATCAGCCCCCCGAGAGACCAGGCAGACCAGGTGAAATTAGCGTTTTTCATGGCGAGCACCTCTGCAACTTTGCTACTTTATGCTATTTTACGCACTTCAAAGGCCATCGGCCACAACGCCAGCGCCCCACAGGACAAACGCCCGGAAACGCAGTAGTTGCACCTTGCGTGCCAGCCGTCTTTTTCACCTTATGCCGCCCCTTTTTTCCGGTTCCTCCCCACTGCAGCGGTGCTTTTTTTAGTCATTTTGGCCTTGTCAGCAGCGGAGGCATTTTCTCGGGCAGCTTGGCGATCTTGAGCCATTTCGTCCACAGTTTTGGTATGCAGACGAGCTGCCCCGTGGTTGTCGGTGTGCAGCCTAACACGGGTGCCATCATTTACGGCTTGCGCCAGCCGCTGGGCTGCCGCCGGTATCTGCGACTTAAATTGCGGCAGCCACCGGGCCTGGGCCACCAGCATTTCATCGGTCATTTGCCACACTTCTTCCGGATTGCATACCGCCCCCACCAGGGGATCATGCAGCATAGCCTGCTTGAGCAGGGTTATATCTCCATGGACGGCTGCTTCCATGGCCATTTCCTGGACGCGAATGCTCGCCGAGCAGGTGGCAGCACACGCCAATGGCAACGGCCCAACCACCGGCATGTTAATGCCATTGCGATCCACATAACCAGGAATTTCCACAATCGCTTCGTCCGGTAGGTTGGTGATATAGCCCTTGTTGGGCACATTAAAATGCCCGCGATAAACCCGTCCGGTTTCCAATCCTTCAATAATGTACGAGCCATGTTCTTCACCCCGATGCTCGGGGCCAATTTTAGGGCTGGGCGCCGCAAGCCAGTTTGGAAAATCCGTCTCAAACCAATTGCGACCTTCGGTGCATACCCGCAGATAGCCGCCGGTTTCGCCGTTGATCCAACAGCCCAAATCGATCCAATTTTTAATTTCCGCGGGCCGCTTGCGATACCACGGCACATATTCGCTTAAATGACCATTGGATTCTGTGGAGTAATATCCAAACCGCCGGAGCACATCAATTCGCACCTTCTCCGTTTGCGCATATTCGGGATGTGCCTGAAATAATTCCAATAGCCGCGGCACCATATCCATTCCCCGCCACAGAACCTTGATGTACCAAGTCTGATGATTGATGCCCGCGGCAATAATATCCACATCGCGGCGATGGAGTTTTTCATCTTTTTTGATCAGCCCCTCTTTTTGGGCCCAAAGTTCTATACACTTGGTAATCTGCCAATGCCCCCCCTGCACACCGTGGCACAGGCCGATTGTCTTGACCCCACCATATTTGTTGCACGCCCATGTGTTCATGGCCATCGGATTGGAATAATTCAGAAACAGCGCTCCGGGCTTAGCGACGGCCTTGATATTCCGGCAAATATCCAAAAGTGCCGCAATGGTGCGTTGGCCGTACATAATGCCCCCGGCACAGAGAGTATCGCCGACGCATTGGTCCACCCCATACTTCAGCGGAATATCAATGTCAGTCTGAAAGGCTTCCAAACCTCCCTGGCGAATGGTGGAAATCACATAATCCGCCCCCGCAAGTGCTTCGCGCTGATTTTTAGTGGCGATTATTTTTGCCGGCAGCTTGTTAGCCGCAATAGTCTTGCGGCAAAGCTGCGCCACCATATCCAGATTTTTTTGAGAAATGTCCGTGAAACTAAAAGTTGTATCCGCCAATTCCGGCACGCCCAGAATGTCACGCATCAGTTCACGGGTAAAACCGATGGAACCAGCTCCAACCATTGCCACCTTGATCGCCATTGTAATCTCCAGCTAAACCCGAAATTAATCCACCCCTGATCCGCCCACCCGGCGTGGTCTGCAGAGCAGTTTAATCCGTCCTACACCACTTGAAAAGCCATCCATTCGCCGCAGGCTGGTCATTATACCCCGCCTCTCGCCCAGCAAAATCTTTCTGGAAAGTTGCCCCTGGCTGGAAGATTTTCTTAGGGAGTGCGTTTACCATGGGGCAGTTGGCGAAGGTATCGCCAGAGCCTGCGCCTTTTTGGGGGTAAATTATCCGCACCCATGCAAAGCAAGCGAAAACCATTCTTCATCTGTGTGCAAGCCCTGTGGCCCCTACCTCTGGTGCTGGCATTGCTTTTCTCCCCCGGCTGTGCCAGCCTGCGCGTTACGCAACCGCCACAAACGGCCGATGAACAGTTCCTGCTCTCCCAAGCCACGTCCGAAGCCGTTTCCAAGTTGTCGGTAAGCAATCTACGCGGGCGGCTGGTTTATGTGAGCTTCAAGTATCTCGGCCCCCCAAAAACGTTGCCCAGCCAGCCATTTCTGGAAGCCGACTTGCGGGCGCACCTGCTTAAAGGCGGCGTGCTG
>JAJZKY010000236.1 GCA_021803885.1 Planctomycetota bacterium | reverse complement strand
GGCACAAACGCCGATACAAACGTCCACCTCGGCCAACAATGTAACGGTGACGGTGACCGCACCGGTCACGACGCCACCCACGCCGATCGCAACCACGACAACGCTGACCTCTTCGGCAACGACGGCTTTGGCCGATCAAAACGTCACACTGACGGCGACCGTTACGGATGCGAATGGCCCCGTAACCAATGGCACCGTGAATTATTTTTCCGGAACCACATTCGTGGGCACAGCCCAGATGAATTCCAGTGGTCAAGCGGTACTGGTGACCAGCTTCTTGCCGGTGGGTGTGGACTCTGTGACCGCCGTATTTGTCGCCACGGCAACCGATCTAACCAGCACCTCATCGCCCGCGGTATCGGTGACGGTTTTGGATGCGTTAGCGCCTACGGTTACGATCGGGGCGGCGTCTGCTTCCTTGACCGTTGCGCAAGGCTCCACGGTCACAGACGTGCTTACCTTTACTTCTGTGGGCGGTTTCGCCGGTTCATTCCAGGTAGCTTGCGCTGGATTGCCGGCCGGAACCTCGTGCAGTTTCCAACCCGTGCTGCCCGTCAACATTACTGCGAATGGCACACAAACGGTGACCATGACCGTATCCACAACGGCTCCCGTGGCTTCTTTGATGCCACTGATGCCGCCGCTGCAAACGAACACAGGGTCGATGCCCATGCTGGCAGGAGCGTTCTGGTTGCCGGGGCTGTTGTTGGCGGGGGCCGGTTTGCGCAAAAAGGGAGTGGCCTCTCACTCTCGCCATTTGTTGGTGCTGCTGGTGTTGCTCGCAGGCGTTGGTTTGATGACAGCTTGTGGGGGTGGAAGTAATCAAACGGCACAAACGCCGATACAAACGCCCACACAAACACCGACACCGACATCAGGCACTCCGAAGGGAACCACAACGATGCAAGTGGTGGTGACCGGCTCCAACAATCTGCAACCGCAGGTATTGAACTTGAGTTTAATCGTCAACTAATGACGCCAAAAACGAATGCGGCCAGGGAATACTCTCCTTGGCCGCATTTTTCTTAGAAGACAGCGCGGTAGCCAGCCACAGCTTGCAACGGTTGCCGTCCTACACAAGTAAGATGCCAAGGGAGGACGGTGGCCTACCTTCCAGCAGATGGTTCCAGCCCGTAGCGCCGATGAATCCTACGAGCGGGTTGCTGCTTCTAACGGAAATAGGGAACCAGCCGTACCAGGGTGATTTGCATGGCGTGGGATGAGGCCTTTACCTGCGACGTTTGCGGACGCGAAAAGCGCGTGGTGAATCATTGGTGGATGGTGCGTCTGGGCGAGGCGGACTGCAGTGAAGAAGACCAACCCCTGCGCAGCTTCACGTTGCTGCCGTGGGATGCGGGCCTCTGCCGTAGCCCAGAGATCTACCACTTATGCGGGGGCAGTTGCGCCACCAAGGCCATGGAGCGGTTTATGACCACCGGCACCCTCCAAGCCGGGCAATCCATCTAAGAAAATCCAGTCCAGTTCCCCAACGATCTCTCTGCGGCGGAAGCCGATTTCCTATTGCTGGCCTCGTAGCACGCTCACCAGTACACTGAACGCATGCATGTCCACGCTCCAGCCACGCCATCCATGCAGCGCGTCTTGCGCGTTTCGCTGGTGCTTACCTTGGGGTATATTGCACTCACGTTGGCCGCAGGTTTGCATGCACACAGCATGGCATTGCTGGCAGAGGCCGGGCACAACGCATCCGATTTTCTGGCGCTGCTGCTGTCTTGGGTTGCCGTTCGGTTGGAGGCGCGCCCCGCCACGGAAAGCAAAACCTACGGCTATCGACGGGCCGGTGTTTTAGCGGCTTTCGTCAACGCAGGCACATTGCTGGCCATCGCTGTCTGGATCGCCGCGGCATCTTTGCTGCGCCTCTTGCATCCCGTACCGGTCGCATCGCAAACGATGATGTTCGTAGCCGCACTCGGTGTGGCCATGAATGGAACGATCGCCTTGCTGCTGGCTGGGGTGAGCCACGACGTCAACCTGCGCAGCGCATTTCTGCACATGCTCGGCGACACGCTTTCCACAGCAGCCGTCATCGCAGGCGGAGCCTGCATCCTGATTTTTCACCAGATGTGGATCGATCCAGTTCTGTCGATTCTGATTGCGATTCTTGTCTTCGTCTCCTCGTTCGGCATCGTGCGCGAGACGCTGAACATTCTGTTGGAGGGCACGCCGCGCGGCGTGGCTCTGGCAGAGGTGCGGCAGGCCCTGCAATCCATCGGCGGCGTGGCCAGCGTGCATGACCTGCACGTCTGGAGCCTCGGCTCCAGCCTGCATGCACTCTCCTGCCACATCGCCATCGCCGATATTCCGCCGTCAGAAAGCCGCAGAATCCTTGCCGAACTCAACGCCACATTGCAGGAGCGCTTCCATATCGGCCACACGACGATTCAGTTTGAATGTCTGGGCGGCGAGTCCTGCAGCGCTGCGCATTCCTGCCAACTCGGCCTGCACAACGAAGGCCCGGCTTGCGGACATTCGGGCCACTCCAGCCACTTCCACCACCACTAAGCCGATCCTAGGCCGTGCGCAATCGGAAGCATGCAACATTCGTACCGAATCCTGCGCGCACAACAACCCGCCCCATCCATCCGTGCCTGCACCAGACACCGCAGGCAATTCAAGCCGCACTGGCCATCTGCGTCACAATTGTGCGCTTGCCGCGATGTCAATGATAGACTGCCTGCACTATGCATCTGAAGGAACAACCTCTTGCGGAAGTGTTTGGTTTCCCGATCAATAACCTAACGCAGGATGCAAAACGCTATCGCACTAAAAAACTTTGTCCATTCAACAACAAAGTTCCCAATTGCACCAAAGACAAGGCGAATGACCCGCTTGGAGTGTGCAGTGTTTTTGAGGAAGATTTCACGGCTATCACATGCCCGATCCGATTTCGTGAAAATTGGATCATTGCTGACGACGCAGCAGACTTTTTCTTCCCAGAAGGAACACGCTGGACGTCACTTACCGAAGTTAGGATGAAAGACAAGCAGAAAAAATCCGCTGGCAACATAGATATGGTGCTGGTCTCTTACGACAAAGACGGCCAAGTGTTGGACTTTGGAGCGCTTGAAATACAGGGCGTGTACATATCCGGAAACGTGCGCAATCCATTTGAGCATTACATGAAGGATCCTGAACGATCCTCAAATATGAACTGGCGGGGACAAAAAAACTATCCCGGACCAGATTATCTTTCATCATCCAGAAAGCGTCTTGCGCCGCAACTGATCTTCAAAAGCGGAATTCTCAACCATTGGAATAAGAAAACTGCTGTAGTGCTTGATCAGGGATTTTTTAATGCACTCCCGCAATTCACGGAGGTTGACAAAAAAGAAGGTGAGATCGCGTGGTTAGTGTATGACCTCGTTCTGGATGCTGCCGTAAATCGTTATGTGTTAACCCGTCGTAAAGCTGTGTACACGCGATTTAGCGAATCGCTTGACAAAATTACACGCTCCGAACCTGGAGAGATGCAGGATTTTGTCTCAGTTCTCCAAGGGAAACTGGATGAAAAGTTGGGCGGGAGTACGGAGCCAATCAATCAAACCATTGACGAAGTACTTTAGTATCCCAAAGGTTTATTTCAGCTACTTGAATCAATGACGCGATCATTCCATACTGTACCCGATGACCCAAATTTCCCTCTGGACAGCCGAGAATCTACCTGCTAGCCAGCAAATCGTAAATGTCGCGCAGGTCCCCCAACGCAGCCCGCTGCGGTACCCTGGAGGCAAGACTTGGCTCGTCCCTCATATCCGTACATGGCTTAGAAGTATCCCCAAGCCCAAAATTCTAATCGAGCCTTTCGCCGGCGGAGGAATCATCAGCCTTACCGCAGCATTTGAAGACTTGGCGGATCACATCATCATGGTCGAGATGGATGATGGAGTTGCGTCACTATGGGAGACAATTCTATCGGCGGATAGCGAGTGGCTGGTTGAGCGCATACTTTCCTTTGATTTGTCCTTTGAATCCGTGCGAGAGGAGCAGGCCAAAACGCCTCTATCGCGCCGGGAACTTGGCTTCCAAACATTACTGAGGAACAGGACAAGCCATGGCGGCATTCTTGCCCCCGGCAGTGGCATCATCAAAAACGGTGAAAATGGCAGGGGCATTCAATCTCGCTGGTATGCTCAAACCCTAGCGAAGCGAATACGAAACATCGGACATATCCGCGAGAAGATTTCTTTTATTCACGGAGATGGCATACAGATCATGCACCAGCATGAATCGAGTGCCTCGTCCGCATTTTTCCTTGATCCTCCATACACCGCAGGGCTGAACGGAAAACGGGCTGGAAAGCGCCTGTATACACATAATGAGTTGGACCACGAAAGCCTATTTCAGCAAGCTAAAGCTGTGCATGGTTCTGTCCTGATGACCTATGACCACTGCAAAGACGTAGTCGAAATGGCTCACAGATATGGCTTTCCATACAAAATCATTGCCATGAAGAATACACATCACGCCACAATGCAGGAAATTCTTCTCGGCAATGATCTTCGCTGGGTAGGTTGATACTCTCACTTCACTGTTTCTCTGGTAAATCCTTCCTTCTCCTTGTACTTTCCCCGCCCTGTGGTCG
This sequence comes from Planctomycetota bacterium, assembly GCA_021803885.1. The sequence goes on along the minus strand of JAJZKY010000236.1, from coordinate 2,357 downwards.
GCGCTGGCGCTCTCATGAAACAATAGAGAGACCGATGATTTCCGTTAGCAATGTCAGCATGCGTTATGGAGCCAAGGTCCTGTTTGAGGACGTCTCCACCACCTTTACGCCGGGCCGCCGTTACGGCCTGACCGGCCCCAATGGAGCGGGCAAATCCACCTTTATGAAGATTTTGACCGGCGAGCTGGACGCGCAAAAAGGCTCCGTCGTCCGCCCCAAGAAAATGGGCGTGCTGCGTCAGGATCAATATGCCTTTGACGCCTATCGCGTCCTCGACACCGTCATCATGGGCAACAAGGGCCTGTGGGCGGCGCTCGAAGAGCGGGATCGCATCTACTCCAAGCCCGAGCTGAGCGATGAAGACGGCATGCGCCTGGGCGAACTCGAAGGCATCGTTGGCGAAGAGGACGGCTACACCGCCGAGAGCGATGCCGCCATTCTGCTGCAAGGCTTGGACATTCCCGACGCCGTCCATGAGCGCAAGATGAGCGAGTTGCAGGGCGGCCAAAAGGTGCGCGTGTTGCTGGCGCAGGCCCTCTTTGGCAAGCCGCAGGCGCTGCTGCTGGACGAGCCGACCAACCACTTGGATCTCGACTCAATCCACTGGCTGCAAGACTTTTTGATTCATTTTGAAGGCACGCTGATCACCATCTCGCACGACCGGCATTTTTTGAACAGCGTCTGCACGCACATCGCCGACATCGACTACGAGACCATCATCACGTACACGGGCGGCTATGACGACATGGTGCTGGCCAAAACCCAATCCCGCTCGCGCCTGGAAGCTCAGAACGAGCAGCGCGAAAAGAAAATTGCGCAGTTGAATGAGTTCATCGCGCGCTTCTCCGCCGGCACGCGCTCCAGCCAGGTCACCTCGCGCAAAAAAGAGGTCGAGCGGCTGCAAACCAGCGATCTCGCACGCTCCAACATTCAACGCCCCTACATCCGCTTTGACCTGCTGCGTCCCTCTGGCAAACATACGCTGGAGTTTGAAGGCGTGCGCAAAGCCTATGGGGAGCACGTGGTGCTGAACGGCTTTACCGCTTCCGTGATGCGCGGAGAAAAAATCTGCCTGATTGGCCGCAACGGACAGGGAAAGACCTCACTGGTCAAGGCGTTGCTGGCCAACGCGCCCAATCTGGATGCGGTTTACAAAGAGGAATCCAAAACCGCGCTCGACGCAGGCACCGTCAAGTGGGGCCATGAGGCGCAGATCGGCTACTTCGCGCAGGATCATACGGCAGCCATCACCAAAGGCATGACCGCCGCCGATTGGCTGCGCCAGTTCGACGAAAAGGCGACCAATGAAGACATCCGCGGCGTGCTGGGGCAAATGCTCTTCAGCGGCGAGGAGGGTCTGAAGCCTACGCAGGCGCTTTCCGGCGGCGAGTCGGCGCGGTTGCTCTTCTGTCGCCTGATGATGCAGAAGCCGAACATCCTTATCCTGGACGAGCCGACGAACCACTTGGACCTGGAAGCCATTAACGCGCTCAACCAAGCGCTGCAAAAGTATGAAGGCACGGTGCTGCTAGTTACGCACGATCAGGATTTGATCGACGAGGTAGCCACGCGCATCTGGCACTTTGACGGCGGAAGCATTGAGGACTTCAAAGGCCCCTACTCTGAGTATGAACTGGCCCAGTCCATGGCGGCGAAGTAAGACGGTATTTCAGAAACTTGAAACCAGCAACAAAAAGGGATGGGGAAGCCCCATCCCTTTTTTGTTGCTGGACGCTGATAAATTTCTTCTGAATATCGGCGGGGATCCAGTCCGGATCGTTCCCCATGCAGATGGGTGCAGCGATTTTCTATGCTGTAGGGTGGGCTAGTTGTATAGATAAGAATGGATGCGCAGGTTCCGTGGCGCAGGTCACAGGCAAACGGACCGCATCGTATACACTAAGTATGGTCAGGCATTCACGGGGGCTGACAGGTCGTTTCTGCATCCTATTCTGCACCGCTTCTGCATGGCTCCCCGGAACCGTCCCATGAACCGCAATTCAATTGACAGTCCAGTACATAGGAGTGCATTCGCATGAAGCTTACCCCCGGCAAACTCGCTGGCATGAAGGCAGTGTCCGACGCGCGTGGCGTCATCGCCGCCGCAGCGATGGATCAACGTGGTTCCCTGCAGAAGTCCCTGGCAAAGGAAAAGGGCGTGGCCGATGTGCCCACGAGCGCGCTCGAAGAGTTTAAGACGCTGGTCACCGATGTGCTGACGCGCCACGCTTCGGCCATTCTGCTGGACCCGGAATATGGTTTGCCGGCCAGCAAGAAGCGCAACGGCAAAGGCCTGCTGCTGGCCTATGAGAAGACCGGCTACGACGCCAACACGCCGGGCCGCCTGCCCGACCTGC
>JAJZKY010000235.1 GCA_021803885.1 Planctomycetota bacterium | reverse complement strand
GATATGTTGGCGCCCGCAGCCGGGTGGATGAATACGCCTTGGCCACGCTGAAGTTTCCGAACGACATCGTAGCCGGCGTGGGTACGGCCGTGCAGTGCAACATGGACAACGGGGTGCGTATCTATGGTTCCACGGGCAAGATTCACATTCCCGAGTTGTGGGTTCCTTCGGAAAAGGGCAACAAGATCATCGTGCATCGCTATGGAAAAGATACACAGGAGATTGTGGTCGAAGCGCCGGCGAATGTTTACACACTGGAGGCTGATACATTCGCCGCCGCCGTGCAGGCAGGTAAACGCGAGGCCGCCTGGCCGGCCATGCGCTGGAAAGACACGCTGGGAAACATGAAAACCCTGGACCAGTGGCGTGCGGCGATCGGCGTTGTTTACGAAAATGAGAAACCGCCCAACCGCACCCTCCCTATTGACGGCCGCCCCTTGTGCGTAAGAAAAGACCAGCGGATGGAATACGGCGCCATTCCCGGAGTGAGCAAACCCGTCTCCCGCCTGGTGATGGGAGTGGACAAAGTGGGCATCTCGAATTTTCCCATGGCGGCGGCGATGTTCGATGATTATTTTCAGCGCGGCGGCAACGCCTTCGACTCGGCCTATATTTATGGCGGCGACGGAGGGTGCGAAAAGGCGCTGGGACACTGGATCAAGTCCCGCAATATCCGCGAGAAAGTGGTGCTGCTTGACAAGGGCGCCCACACCCCGAATTGCTATCCGGAGGCGCTCACCCGCCAGCTTCTGGAGAGCCTCCGGCGGCTCCAGACGGATTACGTGGACATTTACATGATGCACCGCGACAATCCGGACGTGCCGGTGGACGAATTCGTCGAGGTGCTCAACGAACACAAGCGGGCGGGGCGCATCAGTGCCTTCGGTGGATCGAATTGGACGCTCCAGCGCTTGCGGGCATTCAACGATTACGCGAGCGCCAAGGGGCTTACCGGCTTTTGCGCTGTGAGCAACAATTTCAGCCTGGCCCGCATGATCCAGCCGCCGTGGGGCGGATGCATCAGCTCCTCGGACGCCGAATCGCGCGCGTGGCTGGAGAAGGAACAATTCGTTCTGATGCCCTGGAGCAGCCAGGCCCGCGGCTTTTTTACGGACCGGGCGGCGCCGGATCAAACGTCTGATCAGGAACTGGTGCGCTGCTGGTATTCGCCGGATAATTTTCAGCGGCAACAGCGGGCGCGGGAGTTGGCCAAACAAAAAGAGGTGGCTCCGATTGTCATCGCCCTGGCTTATGTACTCTGTCAATCGTTCCCCACTTTTCCCCTGATCGGTCCGGCTCAGGTGGAGGAAACGCGCAGCAGCTTTGAGGCTTTGCAGGTCAAACTCACACCCGACGAACTCAAGTGGCTCAATCTTGAGGCGTAACGAAGCGATTGCCCCTACGGTCAACACGCCACGCGAAAATCCAAAAATATGTGGCTTTGCGAGTGTTTTTCCGAACATTCTGGAGAACTGGGCAGAGCCGGAATCGAACCGGCGACACAAGGATTTTCAGTCCTTTGCCAGAATCGCTCTAAGTCATGTAAAATCAAGGGTTTAGCGTTTTCCGAAAAACCCCGTGGGACAAATAAGGGACAAACCGACCCAGAACTTGCCCGGCTGGCCGAAGTCTGGCCAAGCCTTCCAGGGCCTATCCGTAAGGCCCTCTTGGGCATGGCCCTGGCCGCCGGGGGCAAGACAAGCCGCCGGTAAAAGTGCGGCGGGGCGATATGGCCGCCCGATCAGGCGGAGGCCGGATGCTTTTCGGCCCGACGCCCCGCCAAAGCCCGGCTATCCCGCTTTGGGCTTGTCCAAGAAGGCGTCCAGTTTCTTTGCCACGTTCGTAAGCTGTTTTTCCACCACGTCCGGCGCGTGAAGTTTCCGCCCCACGTAGATCAGCGCGGCAACGATGGTCGGTATGCCTACCGCCGTAACGATGTAAGTGATGGTGTTGGCAATGCCCATGACTTTCTGAATAGCCGCGAGCCCGCCCGTTCACCACCACCCGCAAAAACTCCCCAAAGAATAAATCCCGTAAAAATTCCATGTACAATTGAATCATTTCATTCTGCGTCATTTGTGCAATGAATACGGCCATTTTGCGCGGGCATGTATAGAACAATCATCACGTGGGCCGCGTACGGGGCGGAAAAAAACACTAAAAAAAAGTCAAAGTGTAATAGATGTGTAGGCGGAGACTGGCGACACCGCGTGGTGTCCCGTGTCCGCCGGACAGCACAGGAGAGAGCGATGCTGACGATCACACGGACGGAGGGCCGACCCGCCGGCCTCCTGGATAAGCGAGAGACGGCGGCATATCTAGGCGTGTCCATACGTCAAATGGAGCGCCTCATCGCCTCCGGCGCGATCCGCGCGCGGCGGCTGGGCCGCCAGATACGGATCTCCATGCCGGACATCGAGCGGTATGTCGCCGGGTTGCCGGCGGCCACGGCGTACGTCGGGCCGGCTCATCAGCGCGATCGCGCGGGCCAGTACGCCGGGCGGGCGGTGCGGCCATGACGACGCCCACCACCACCGCACGACCGCGCCGCTCCGACGCCGCCGCCCGCACCCTCGCGACGCCGGCTCGCCGCCCAGTGCGGGGCGGCGACCCCGTGCTGCTCGGCGACGTGCTGTGTGAGCGATATGGCCACGAGTCGTGGTGGCCCGCGCGAGTCCGGCGCGCCGCCCGACCACGCCGGGATCCGCGACACGAGCCGGAAAGCACGCCATGAGCCGATATGTGATCCGTGCGCCGATACCAGCAGCGCCCGTGGAGGATGGGGCGATGCGTATCCCTGCTGATCGGCAGGGGGAGCTGGACATCGTCGCCGCCTGCCTACAGGAGCCGCGACATGTGCCGATGGCCATATCCGCCGGGGTGGACGTTGCGGCGTTTACAGAGTGCCGATGCCGCTGGATATGGCCGACGCTCGCCAATGTTTACGGCCCCGATCCCGGCGCTGATGCGGCGGTATTCGTGGCGGCGCTGGAGCGCGCGGGGCCAATCTCTACACCCCATAAACAGTGGATCGTCCGCCTCGCCACCGGGCTGCGGATGCGTGGACACTGGCCGGTCGCGCTCGGGCGCATCCTCGAAGCTCGCAGGAAACGTGAACTCATTATCACGGCGCATCGGATCATCATGGCGGCGCGGGCGAGCGAAGTGAGCGACGACACCATCACCGCCGCCCGGCGGGCACTGGATCACATTATGGGAGATACTCCATGTCTACATGCGTGACCGAAACGCCATCTATTTCCACCACCGTCGAACTGACGCTGGAATGCAAGCTGTCCGGCAAACGGCACACGGTTACTCTATCCAACGGGACGCCACTACATACCGATATTCTCGACTTAAGATCAGCGAAGGCCCGCGACGCTTTTGTTTCCGCTATCGCCAAAAAATTCCCGGCGATACCCACGAATGAAATTCAAAGGTTGCTTGAGGTTGAGGCGGCGGCGGTTGCGAAACCAAAGGCCGAGGGAACGCACAATTGGGGCGAGGAACTTTCCGCGTCTTTGGTTCTGCGTCCTGAACTATTTTTGACGCCTGCTGTTTGTGGCGTGGTAATTCCGCAAACCACTTTGGTTGCGGGCGAGCCAAAGGCCCGGTGGGCGTTGTATCTTCAATGGGCGGATGGGCGGCGTGAAGCACGAGGGCTGGAGCAGTCGTTGGACGTTGGCGGCCGGCGGATTTTCTTTCATCCTATTCCTGATACACCAACCGCCGGGACTTTGCCCGGCTGGAGTAGCAAAAAACGGAAACAATGGCTTGATGGTGAACCGTCTGTCAATCCGGTGGAAGTGTTTACGGGCCTTTGCGAGGCCATCGCCTATTACCTTGATTTACCGCAACCGGAAAGCACCTGCGCCGTGCTGGCGCTCTGGATCATGTTGACATATTTTTATCCAGCGTGGGACGCAATTCCTTACTTGTATGCCGGCGGACCCAAAGGTTCTGGAAAAAGCCGACTGTTCGAGGTTTTGAGCCGCTTGGTATTTCGCCCTTTGTGTTCCAGCAATATGTCGGCGCCGTGCCTGTTCCGAACGCTGCACAATCATGGTGGCGTTTTAATTTTGGATGAAGCGGAACGCTTGAAGGAATCTACACCGGATACCCTGGAACTGCGAAGTGTTTTGCTGGCTGGTTACAAGCGTGGCGGCCGCGCCTCTCGGCTGGAGGCCCAAGGCGACACTTTTCGCCTGATCGAGTTTGATGTTTATGGTCCAAAGGCCCTGGCCTGCATCGCCGGGTTGCCGGGGCCGCTATTGGATAGGTGTATCAGCATCATTATGTTCCGCTCCCCAGCCGGATCGGAAAAACCGAAACGCAGGATCGACGAAGACCCCGCGCGGTGGCAATCGCTTCGGGATGGTTTGTATCAGGTGGCGCTGGAATATGGATCGTCGATTGTCTCTTTGGCGTCCGATACCACGGCTTGCCCCATTGAAATATCCGGGCGCGATTATGAACTGTGGCATCCGATCATGGCGCTAGCAAGGTGGTTGGAGACATTGGGTGTAATCGGCTTGTTGGGACTGGTTCAGGATCACGCCCGGCGCGCGATCGAAGATAAAGCCGACGACGGTGTTGGGGAGATGGACGAAACCTTACTTCGCGCCTTGACGCAATTAGTTAAGGATGGGTTCAGGCCAACGGCCAAGGAAATCTTGATCCCTGCTCGTGAAGATGAACCAGAATTATTGAAGCGATTTACGCCCAAGGGCGTCGCAACCGTTCTGGCCCGGTTTAGCTTACGACCAAAGAAAAGCCACGGCCAAAAGCTCTATGACCTCGGCGGAATCGAACCCCTGGCCCGAATCCAGCGCGTTTACGGCGTTGATTTAGGATTTTCTCCGGACGCACCCCCCGAACGCCCCCAAACCACAGCGCATGTACCCCCGGAAAACGCTCAAAACACGGAGGATGTACCCCATGACTGAACCTTCATACCCCAAGACAAACGCATGTACCCCCGAAAATCGGGCCAAAATCCCAATGAATCGCGGAATTTCAGAAAAAGGGGGTACATTGGGGCACATGCGCATAGGTAGGGGTGGGGTTAATCTTGATGTGGTGGCTTTTTTGAGCGATTTGTTCAATAAAACCGACAATTCCCTTAAAAAAAATCAAAAGAGCTATGAGCCTCAAAAAAACACTACAAGTACCCTGCCCCCCCCCTATGCGCATGGGCCCCAATGTACCCTGTCCACCAAGAATCTGCCGGATCAAGTCCCGGCAGCGCTACCGGCAAGAGCGCCACAAGCCCTAACCCACCGCTCGGTTGCCCTGGCGGCTCTCAACCGGCTGGAACCCGACCCCGCAACCCGCACCAAGGTATGGCAAGCCGCCCAGGTGGAAGAACGTAATTGGAACTTCCTGGTGCGCGAGCACGGCTACCCGGCGGGCTGGTTCCTGTTTGCCCACGTGGACAATCATTTACGGCTGAAGCACGGCAAGGGCATTGCCCTGGAGGGCTTCGCCGATGAAATTGCAAGTTGGTGGCTGTGCGATGTCCCGGACACCGGGGCTGTTTGACATAATGGAGACATAATGTCCTTTTTTGTAACAACTTCAAAACGGAACATTCCTGGCGGGAACGGCCAACGAACTCTGAAGTTTCCGCCCGCGCCGCGCCCGGCCAAGACGCCGGTGGAACGCTGGACAATTGAATTCACCGGGCGCGATACCGGCGTACCTGTGGTTTGTCGGGTAAGGCGCCTGCTCAAGATGGCGTGGCGCGGCTACGGCTTGCGGGCCAAAATCATTGCCGGGCCAGAGCCAGTGTTATCGCCTGCGGTAACGCCACAACCGGCGACTTTATCGCCCACGGTAACGGTTCCAGCGCCCGATTATGTTGCGGCCTGCGCGGCGCGACAATCAACACCAACGGCAACAATTCCACCGCCCGATTTTCCGGCGGCGGTTGCGGCACGAAAACCAACTTAAAGAGAGAGCAAATCATGGTAACGTCAACGTCCAACCACGACGATCCGCTACTTCAGGCGATTCAAGAATGCTGGCCGCGCCTGCCGGCGGGAATCCGGGAGGCAATCGCCGCGACGGTGGTTTACGCCGCCGACAAAAGCGACCAACCGGCGCGGAGGACAAGGCATCGCAAGTTTACGTCCGACGAAATTACCGCGCTTCGCGCTAAAACCGCCGCTTGTATCGCTGAATCTCCCACTATATCGAATCGGCTGATTGCCGCGCAGATCGGAATCGCGCTTTCGACCTATAAACTTTTGAGACTTCATGTCTTTGTGCGGCAAACATTGATCGAGAGTGCGGAGCCCCGATCCGCCTCGCGCGGTTTTGGCGGCGAACGTGCCGGCGGCCAAGACGAAAACGAGGATGAAACATGAGCTTTTGGCCCGCATTTGGCCACGCGGCGCGCGAAAACGCCAGCAAAAGCGCTGTTTTTGGCCGAGCTTTTGGCCTGCATTTAGCCGCTCGCCCAAGGATAGATGATCCGCACCGCGTCCTCCAAGCGCGGTGAACGCACTGGCTGGGCCGCTGCTCGGAGGCGGCGGCTCGGCCGGCTTTTACGAGGATGAACACAATGCCAAATCAAGAAACTACACCAGAATTTGTCTACATTTATGACAACCAAGGCAATGTCAAGCGCGTGGCGCGGGACTACGTCCTGCGCAATGGGCTTGAGCGCCAAATCCTGAGTTTGAGCGACGAAGAGCGAATTGGTTACGATCTGGGCGAGCGGCTGGAGGGACTGGAAAAAAACAAATATCAGGGGGCCACACGCGAGTATTATGGCGCGTGTTTGCGGCTCGCCAGAGGCGAAACGCTCACGGACGATGAGGCTGTCGGGTTCCGCGGCGCGGCGGTGGTTTTGGGCCACCAATCGCCTGCTCAGATCGGGCTGGACATCGCGGAGGCCAAACGGATAATTCAGGCGAAAAAATGGCTCCAAGAGCACGCCCACGACGCTGTTGAGGCGGCTAAGGCTGCGTTAATAAATAAAGGTATCA
>JAJZKY010000234.1 GCA_021803885.1 Planctomycetota bacterium | reverse complement strand
CCACGGTCGGCAGGGCCTGACGGATTTGCGTCCGGAGATTCGCCAGCTCGGCCGAGTATTTCCCGAGCAGCGTCTGTCCCTGTTGATTCAGCGGCGTGGCTGTGCTTGCGCCCAGCGCCCGGCCGGCGAGGATGTTGACAACACCGATCCCTAGGGCGGCGGCCGCGATAGCGGTAATGATCGTTTTTTTACAGTTCATCATGGATACCTTCCGCTTAAATTCTATGTAACCGTTCACGGCCTTTTCGGCCTGTCAAGTTCACCACGAGCCTGACCAAAAATATATTCTACTCGCTGCCCCACAAGAAAAGCAAATAAATTTTTAACTGGAAGGTTTGGTCGTTTGGTCTGGCCTGTGGGCCAGTCGCCTGTTGTACGATCTTGCATGTCGCCTTCCGCTTCTTAAGCCGGCCAGGGGGCAAAGGACGCTGCCGCCGCCCCAGCAACCTCTCCAGCTTGCTGAGCAACGGTCGCCCTTGAGTCGGGAGCCTGGCGTCGGGAGTTGTGAGAAACGTTGGCCAGCCGGCAAGTTTATTTTGCCGGGTCTACGCGCCGCTGCAGCCTTCGGCTCCATGTGCCAATACAATTTTGTGAGTTTTGAGGACCGGCCCAATCAGGAGCCTACACGCAGCCCCACAGTATTGACGCGTACGGCAAATGCCAAACCAAGCGATCCGGGGCGAAGCGATATGCGCGACAATTCCGTTCGCAGGCGGTGAGCCTGGTCGGAGCCGGAGCATAAGAAGAACGCAAAGCCGCCGCCGCCAGCTCCGGACAGGCATGCGGCAAGATAATAGGGTCGCAGTTCCAAAAATAGCGCATCAATGGCAGGAGTGGTCGAACCGGCAAATAGATCTTTTTTGATGCGCCAATAGCGGTTGATTTCTGACGCGCACGACAGCCAGTCGGCATGTTCAAGCGCCGCAGCGCAGGCCATGGCCGATTGCTTAAGCTCGTTAAATAAAACTAAGGCTCCCGGCTCGCGCGACAGATATCGCCCCATCACCTCCCGCAAAATATTACGGGCCAATCGCTGACGGCCTGTAAAGTAAACAACCAGCCGATCCTGAAGGTCTTGCAGTTGCCGCGGATTTATTGGCACGCGTTTGACCTGCAGCCTTTGAACCAGTCCCGGGCGAGTGGTGATGAGTTTAACCCCGCCAATAATACCTCCCACCTGATCCTGCCAACCACCACCTGCTCCCAATACCTGCTCAAGCTGCAGCGTCTGTTCAAAAAGTTCTTCAGGATCATTGCGCTGGCCAGTTGCACTGCGCAGCACCGCCAGCGTGGTAGCCCCCAGGATAGAGCTTGTGCCCATGCCAGAACCTTTGGGCAGATTGCTGGCTGTTGCCAACTCAAAACCGCCGCCGTTGGGGCTTACGCGATTCAGCCAGCGCCGCTGCGAGGTTTCATTTGGCAGCGGCAGCAGACCACAAAGCTGCAGCGCCGCGCGATGCAACCCAAATACATCTTGAGTATTTATGGCGGTACGAAGTTGCTCGGGGCTTCGTATCACGAGCATACGCCCCAGATCACGCGATATCAGCCGCACCACAGGCTCGTCGAGCGGGGTAAGCGAAGACTCAATCGGTTCGACGTCGTTAAGGTCAATGGCCACGTTAACGACAGCACCGCCCTCTTCAAGGCAATAAGGTGGCGTATCGCTCCAGCCACCTGCAAGATCCAGCCGCACCGGAGCCAAGGCTTTCACACGATGGGGCAGATGCTGCAGCGCTGCAGCCTGCGCGTTGTTTTTGGCAAATGAGGCGGAGCTGTTGACCGCATCGCGCACCGCTGCAAACGCCTGCTGCCTTAGGAGGATCGGCTTGATCTTACCCGCCGCGCCCCGCGGAAACAGCGGCCGCGAAACGATCTCTGCCAGCGACCAATTAAGTCGTGCCTGGGTGAGCGGATTCAGATCGTTATTGGCAGCCTCTGCCGCGATGGCCTGCACAAGCTGCCCATAACCCCGCACGCCAAAATGAGCGATAGTACCTTGCACAGATGACGCGGTATTGGCTTTCACTGACTGCAACCACTGCATTGCTTCAAGCCGGCCCGCAATGGTGTCGCGATGCTCAGCCATGGCGGCGGCATCAACCAAAGCGAGAACTTCACCCATGGAGTATCGGCGAGCTTTGCGCCAGGCCGTCCGCTGGGCAGCCGTGGCCGTCTGCGGTTGGGCAAGCCATAAAATATCGCTCCAGTCTTCATTGGCCCCCCACATTGGATAAAGGCGGGCGGTCCAGAGATTTCGCTTTTTTTCACCGGCAGGCCACAAATCACGAGGCTTTACCCGCGCGAGCTTAAGCCATTGCTTAAGGCTCAGGTTGCATAGGCTATGATCTGTTTTGGGGTCGTCGTTGACGCCGCACACTACAATGACTGTTCCGCGTTGGCGCGCGACACGAAGAGCCGCACCATACACCAAGGTATTCTCGGGCACACGAAGTACGCTGGTTGCATCCACAGTGACGTTCGAGAGCATCGCTCCGGCTCCGATCATAATCGGAGAGTTAATCAGGCAATTTTCCACGACGCTATCACGCCCTATATGCGACGTGGCCGCCGCAATGACCGATTGATAGACGCGAGCTTTTGTCTTTATCACGTCGGCCGCCAGGCGAACATTCTGCTGAAACAAGCTGCAAATCGGGGAGTGATCACGGCCGGTCACGGCATCGCGGAATTGCCGCGTCGTTCCGAGATGCTGAAAGTGCGATCGCGCCAACTCATGACAGCACAACGGAGTTGACTCAAATGCCCGCTGCATATCCCGAATAAGTACAGCCCCAGGCTCATGAGTATCCGGGGGAGAAGCGCCCAGTCGCGCCGCAGGAATAATGTCGGCGTACAAATCTATACTGCGGCGGTGGCGGCGATTCCAGGCAGGCGTGTACACCGCACCAAGATTGCTGAGTTTGCTGGTGGCGGCTGCGTCAAAATGCACCAAACCTGAGTCAATAAGTACGTTGCCGCGAGCATCCACCGCGCCGGCTTGCGACAGCTCGGCGACCGAGGCCTTCTGCAGAGTGCCGGCCACCAACGGAAACGATACCTTTGTCACCTGGGCCATTTTGTTGCCGGAGACGCTCGGAATAAACACGCCATGCCCCTGACCCAAGATCGCAGGCGCGCGAATGCCCAGTGCGGTTATACCGGATGGCTGGCTGGGTATAGCCCCACCATCAAACAGCAAAAACACATCGCCCGCGGCCACAAGCATTCCCGCCCCCAGTTTTGGCGGCAGCGGAGCTGTCATAAGGTACAGGTGGTCAAAAATGGTCATCAGTTGGCCATCGGGCCTCACCATGGGCAGAGGCATGAATATTTTGCCCAGCGGCGAAAACTGCGGAATTCGTTGCGATGCGCCACCGGAGTGAATCAGCAAGACTCGCAGCAAATCAAAACCGCGCTTATCACCCAGTGCTTTCTGGCGTTTAAGTATTTGACGCAGAACATAAAATGTCGCCCCACCCGAACCGATGCGAAAGCCGGGCGGATCGGCCACGACCAATGTTTGCTGGCTGGCCGGAAAAAACGCCCCCATAGGGCCATTACCGCTGGTGCGCAGGGCCAATTCGTGACGATAACCGGCCGCCTGATGTTCGTTGGCTGCGGTCAGCACCACATAATCCCAAGCTAAACCAGCCTGATACCCAATTAATGATCTTTTGTAGGCCTCGCTGGCGCGGCTGACGATCTGCCGCAAAGCCCTGGCTTGGGCATTATTTGGCTTTTTAATCACTTGGCGATTCCCCCTTGCTGAAATATCACGCGTAACTCATTCGAAGCGGTAGTTTAACAAAAAAGCCATGATGCCGCCGCAATTTCTTTGACCATGTCATAATAAATTGAGCCTATAACAAAGAACCATTGCGGCAATGATCTTCCCCATGGCAAAGCGCGTGCGGCGTGACGATTAAGATTGAGACAAAATGAGGCCGGATGGTTTCAACCCAACGAGTGACATTTTCTAATGCAAAACGCAAAACAAGGCAAAGCAAAACAATATTAGTTGCCAAAACTTACCGGACGTTATATCCTAATTAAATTGCGGTGTGCACCCGCCAAGTGCATTGCCCCCAAAATGTATGACAAAATTGTATTTGCGAGAATGTTTTTAAGGAGCAATAGTACGATGCAATCACTCTCGACCAAGATACTCGCCCTCGTCATGTTTATAACCATTGCCTGCGCAGCCAAACCAGCAACTGCGGCTCAGCCGGTGCGCGTGGCGTGCGTCGGTGACAGCATTACTTTTGGCGCAGGCGTGCCCAACAATTGGGTCAACGCCTGGCCGGGGCAACTGCAGAAAATGCTGGGTAAACATTACAAGGTGGCCAACTTCGGCCATAGCGGCGCAACGCTGTTGAAGGATGGAGATCTACCTTATTGGAAGACGCCGGAATACAAACATTCAACTGCTTTCAAAGGCAAGATTGTCATTATCATGCTGGGCACCAACGACACCAAAGCGTGGAACTGGAAACATCACGCCCATTTTGTGGCCGACTTGACTGCGTTGGTTAAGCACTTTCAATCGCTAACTTCAGGCGTAAAGGTATGGCTATGCCTGCCGCCGCCAATTTTCAAGCACAGCTACGGTATCACCGAAAAAAATCTCGTTGATGGCGTTATTCCGGACATCAAAACCGTCGCCGCAAACTTGCAACTGCCCGTCATCAATATTTTTAAAGCTATTGGGCATAATAAAGCTTTGCTACAACGCGATGGCGTGCACCCCAATATCAAGGGTCAACACTTTATGGCACAGGTAATTGCGAAGGTCATTACGGGAAGCTGAACGCCGAAGTGCGTTCACGCAGACACGAACTGATTTTAGAAGCAGGGGCCAAGTGTAATGCTACACCTTGGCCCTGTTTATTTGATTTTCCATGGCTGAACAATGACCGTCCAGCCGCTGCCCGGAGCGGGCACATGCACGTGAAAATCATGGACTTTTCCCGTGTTAATCTTGATGTTGGTGAATGTAGCGGTGGTGGGAGTACCATCCGGGTCAGTTCGGCGAATTTTAACGGGTATGCCAAGTTTGGGATCAATCCAGAATTGTAGTTTATCGAAATCAAACGCCTTTTTATCGCGTGGTTTCAGAATAAGATGCTCGATTTCATTGGCATTCAGACGTAACTGGACATGAAAATCTTTAAGCACCTCGCGCGGGTCCTGACCAATCGGAATTGGCAAAGGGCCTTGCCCCAACTTTAAGGGGTTTACCACGCTACCTGGCGGGGCCACCTCGGTTTTACGAAAAATCTTTGCAGTTCCATCTCGGTCTATAAACCATCGGCCGTCAAATACCAGATCGTGATCAGCATGCTTGCGGGCAATAGCGCCATCCACAGCGAGAATGTCAAAATGAATATCAAAGCAGCTTGTGGCCCCCTGTCGCTTATACCAAATCTTGCCGATGTTAATGTCGGTTTCATCCGTGCGCAGATGATGCACACGAACCCTAAGCTGCGCGGAAAAATCTTTAAGCGTTGTACCGCGTGCTTCAAGGGCGTTAAGCACCTTAAGCAGTTCGGCGTGTGATGCCGACTTGCTGGCCGGCGCACCGGCAGCCATGGTAGATTTGGTTGTCACAAATCCCGGAGTGCTGCGGCCCAAGGCCAAGCCCGCGGAGGCTGCCACCATTAGAGCTGTCCACATTTCAAGACACCGCCGCCTGGTCATGCTTATTACCCTTTCACCGCCGAGTACATCGCCGCGCCGCCTAGACCCGTACGACAGACAAATCGCTCCGGATCGCGCAACAGCGTCGGGACATCGCCCATATTGCGAATGATGTAGCTGGCATGAACGGCAAAGGGCGGCAAATGCGCATGCGGCTCAACCAACAGGGCGCTGGCAACGCCTGCACCGCGGGCCGCATCCAAGTCAAATATGTAATCACCCACCATAAGCGTTCGCGCCGCAGCAGCGCTGCAGTAACGCATAATTTGTAAGATGCTTTGCGGGTCAGGCTTAATGGGCGGCTCGTCGCGCGACACAACCACATCAAACGACAATTGATGCCGCGACATAACTGTTTCAACGCTTTGGCGGCTGTTGCGGCTCAAAAGCGCCGTGGTTACACCCTGCGATTTAAGGCTCGCCAGCATATCACCAACACCCGGCCTCAGAGGAACGCTCTCAGCGGCCTGCGACTCATGATGATGCAGGATGCGCCATTTTTCGCTGCGCGTCGGCTCGGGCAGTGCGGCTATCCATTCCAGCACCGGCTGCCGCTGGGCCAAACCGAGCTGTGCCCGCAACGTGTCAAAATCGAGGACGTCCACGGTAAGCGTGCCATCCATGTCAAATATCACCAGATCAAACCGCACCAAGGTCTCCTGCTCAAAAACGTATTATGCCGCAAGCGAACGCTTCGGCCAAATCGCCCAGCCGACGCTCATCGCCCCACAAAGCCGCGACCGCGGGTCGCGCCCAACATCGCAACCGCCCCATGACGGCCTGGCCGCCATTGATTTTTGCATCACGCCGACAACGTTAACGGTCCCGTCGCGGGCCACCGCACATGCGAACATTGCCATATTCGGCTGCCGCATTAAAATGACTTTGAAACGGGAGCCGCCATGAAACCGAATCCGCTGCAGGAACTACACGAGCAAGCCGAGGCTGCCTTCATACCTTACGGGCCGGACATTGCCATCGTTGAAAGCTATGGCGAGCCTGAGGCCGAATATGCGGCTATTCGTAAAGCCGTCGCCCTCATGGATGCCCCGCAGCGCGGCACAATTGAAATTCGCGGCCGTGATCGGCTGACTTTTCTCAATAACCTTGTTACCAACGATACACGAACCCTTGCCGCCGGCAACGGGCGCTATGCCTTTATGCTCAATACCCGTGGGCGCATCGTAGCGGATATGAATGTTCTTAATCTCGCGGATCGCACCATTCTCGATATGGACGCGCGCTTGACGACTACTACAGCCAAGGCCCTGGGCGATTATGTATTTACGGAAGATGTAGTTATCAGCGA
>JAJZKY010000233.1 GCA_021803885.1 Planctomycetota bacterium | reverse complement strand
CCGGTTGCCGCAAGGCGAGGTCAGACCAGGGGGCTAGCAAGGCACCAGGCCGTAGCATAAAGCGATTTCTGCCGCGTCGAAAACGATCCCGTCAAATCTGATTAACGGGAAAGACGAAGGAGTCGAGCCTGGGCTACGAGGGCGAAGACGGGTAGCATCCGGGAAGTGATGGGAATGTGCACCGGATGGTCCTTCCGGCGTATGGGAGGCGGCATGGTGTCAAGGATCGCATAGCAAAGCAGGGAAGGACTTGGGGCCCGCCTGGAGCACCCGCGAAAGGCAAGGCCGCCCGTATAAGCGCGAACCGTGAAATCGGGAGGTGGCGCCAAGCCTGGCAGATCGGGTCGCAGTACTGATGACCCGGCGGACAACATAACCGCCGGCGAGGAAAGGACCCGTGGACGACTCATGGTACCCGCTGTCGTGGCAAGAGCTTCGGCCCGAGGACCGCGACCTCGTAGGGATACCCGTAGGTCGGAGCCAACTCGGGGTAGTGGGGGCGGATAGGCGGGTGCTTTTAAGCCTCGGCTGGCCGAGGCAGACTCCGGGTGGAGTAGTCGTTTGAAGCCGTATCCGGGAAAACCGGCCGTACGGAATTTTAGAGAGGTTGCAGGAAATCGGGTATGGTGGCGTACTGAGGCACCGTCATATCGAAAGAGACGGAAACGGAGCGACCGTCCACCTAAACTACGGCGCCTGCAGCCTACTCGATAATTTGAGCATCAAAATCGCGGGATGGGCGTTGGTCCAATCGGAGTTGACGCTTCTTTCTTTGAAAAACACCTTAGCTGTGAAGGAAACGGCTATTTGCCATTTAGGGTTGGACCGTCTCCTGTCCCTTGGCGAGCAGTTCGGCTTGTTTTGTGCAAAATCTGGTTGACCGGGCCTGCGGAATAACCTGCTGTCTTGTGCAAGACGTGATGGGATCAGCGACTGAGATGTCTGGCCTTCGTGCACATTTGGGTCGGATAGTTAATTTGCAGAAAGTTCGTCCAATGCCGGCATTGGTCGCGGGCAAAAGAAGCATGCCGTAATGCATGTGGCTCTGTCTCAGGAACGATTGCATCGGGTGATGGACGACCTGCCAACCGATAAGTTGCCGGCCCTAGCCGATCTCATCCATACCTTGATGGATGAAGATGATGAGCCCTTGGACGCGGAAATGCTGGCCGATTACCGACGGATTCGCAATGAGATGCGGTGTGGCAATCGTGTTTCCCAAGCGGTGATGTCTACACTCCGGTTCAGTCGCCAGGCTCCCACGTTTCTTAAGAAACCACCTCCTATACGGAACAGGATACGGGCAAGCTTGTTAGAGTGGGCGAAGGATGCTCTCGCCAATCGGCAGGTCAGCGGTACCGACACGCTCCTGCGACTGCGTGTCGGAGACATCCGCGTGCTGTTCTCCCCTAAACAGGAAGGGTTGCTCATGCTGATTATTGCCATTGGGCATCGTGGAGACTCTACCCCTGTTTGCAACGTGGAATCAGAGGTCGCGATGGAACCCGGTCAGCCTTCGCAAATCTGCCTTGGGCCTTCCGGGGGCTTTCGGCACGAGATCGACTTAGCGTAATATTCTCAATCCTCCGTGGTGTGGTAGTCTGTGGAGGAATGAGCATCGTGATCGAGCTAGAATCGTGATGAATCGACCCATGAACGCGAAGGAGGCCTCTTATGAAGGCATCGATTGTCTGTGCCCCGTTCCCCATGACCTTCGACGTGACGGAGAATCTGCATCAGATGATGGAGCTGCTGAATCAATGCGAGGCCCACGATGTGGTAGTGTTTCCCGAAGCCTCGCTCTCGGGCTATTCCGATGACATCACATTTCTCGCAGGAATCGATCAGCAACAAGTGCAGGGTGGGCTACAGACGTTGCAGGCGATTGCCTGTGACCGGAATCTTCACGTGTTTGTCGGCGCCTGTCGGGAGGACGAACAGGGGTGGCGAAACCAAGCTTATTACCTTGCGCCGACCGGAGACCGGGAGGTGTACAACAAGGCCAACTTAGCGACCCATGAACGAGGCCATCTCATCCCAGGAGACCGCTTGCCTATCTTTGATCTCCAGTTCCCCGAGGGGACGCTGCGGGTCGCGGTGCAGTTATGTCGAGAACTTCGATTCCCGGATCAATGGCATGCGTTGTCGGAAGCCGGTGCCGACCTCTTCGTGTATATGACCCACCTGATCGTGGACGAACTGCATCGGCCGGTGTGGCGCAGTCACCTCATCAGCCGGGCCGCCGAGAACCAGCGCTGGATCGCCGCCGTGAACGTGGCCCACCCGGTGCCAGGGTGCCCATCCATGCTGATTGACCCTTCCGGCATGGTCATTGACGAAATCCTGCCGGAGCGCGCCTACCGTATGCGGGCGGAGATCGATACGAATGCCGTGTCCAATTGGTATCTGAGTCAACAACGCACCGATTTGACGCGATGGGGCAGGGCGGTGCAATGACGGGAACGAAGTATGTGACGAGTTGGTCTGGGTCTTGGTGATTGGTGCGAGTGGCTTTCTGGGAGGCAGGTCTATTGGAGACTACCACGGGTTGAACTCGTACGCCGGCGAACAGGCACGGTGCACTACTCGTAGCGGGGACGGTATCGGTGGCCTCCTCTAAGGCCCCCTAAGACACGTGGACAACCGTGAAACTCAATTAGAACCGGTTCTCGCCGAAGCCCAAGCCGATACCCGGCATGTCTTTTTTGTCGATGCCGCTCACTTCGTCCTGGGTGCCTGGCTAGGCTATCTGTGGTGTCTGGCCCGTGTGCTCTTGCCGACGCCCTCCGGGCGTCAACGCTTCAATGTTTTGGGGGCGCTTCATGCCATGACCCATGAGATCATCACCGTCACCAACGACACCTACATTAATAGTGCGAGTGTCGTCGAACTCTTCGAGAAACTGGCCGCTCGATTCAACGATCATCCCATCACCGTCGTGCTCGACCATGCGCGGTATCAGCGCAATCATCACGTCATGGCGGAGGCGGAACGCCTCCCTCTCACGCTCTTGTGGTTGCCGACCTACTCGCCCAACTTGAATCTCATTGAGCGGCTATGGAAACTGGTCAAGGCCGAGTGCCTCCATGGTCGCTATTATCCGTCGTTCAAACCCTTCAAAGCCGCGATGGTGAATACCTTAGAAAGCCAGGATCCGGAGTTCAAAAACAAATTAACATCCTTATTAACCCTAAAATTTCAACTCTTCGATACCGTGGCATAATCGTTAATTGTCGTCTGCGAGGGGTATAGTGTTTTTGCCACGCTTACTTGGCTAAAAGTTGCCAAAATTGCCTGTCCATAAATTGCTTGATATGATGGCCATAATCGATCGAGCTAAGGCACCGCGATTGAATGGATTTTATACCAACGAGGAAATGAGGAGAAGAGAGCGGTCTGCACCACTCTCTTCAAAACTACCCAACATAACATGGTTATGATAGCGCATTATACGCTGGAAGAGACAGAGGATCCGCATATTTTTCGTGCGGAGTATGGAACCGTTACCCGCCTGTCCCCATTGTGATGAGACATTATTGCCGTGGCGGTGGTGTCGGCGCATTTGCCGCCGCTCGGACGGCGGGACCGACTATTTGTGGACCCAAGTTTTATGGTGTGATACATGCCAGCGCTCTCATCGCCAACTACCGGATTGTCTCGTCCCCTTTAAGCATTATGATGCGGACAGCATCGAAGCGGGACTCCAAGACGGAACCACGGCCGCTGTGGCGGCCGACGAATCCACGATTTACCGCTGGCAACACTGGTTCCACGCTTGGGCGGTCTACGCATCAGGAGTCTTCGTCGCCTTGCAACAGCGGGGGGCGGCCATCGCGTTCGTGGAGCCGTCCCGATCGCTGCCGCCCATACTCCACGTATTAGGACGGTGGGTAGGCGACGCGCCGGGGTGGTTGGCCCGCGCCGTCCTTCCCGTAGTTCGCAGCCACTATTGGCAATGTTTTCCCGGATGAAACGAGTTTGCGTGGGCGTCCGACGGCGAAGTGGATAGGCTGACCTTGGATGAATTCCAAGGAGGTGGAAGTCCATGGCTCAGCCCTCGGATCCTCGAATGGATCGGGCGATGGAACGGTTTCAATGGATAGCGCCATTACTTGCGCCGGGGATTGATGCGGCCCAAGCTCAGCAACTGAAAGCCCAGATTTGTGCCCAGACGGGGTGGTCGGAGCGCACGCTCCGCCGTTATCTAGCTCGCTATCGAGCCCACGGGTGGGAAGGGCTCAAGCCCCAACCCAAAGGGCCGCTGCGACAGACGGACGTGCTATCCGCCGCGGTCTTAGAAGCCGCCATCGAGCTGCGGCAGGAGGTCCCGCGGCGTAGCGTGCATCAGCTCATTCAAATTTTAGAGTGGGAAGGCCGCGTGGCGCCCGGCCTGCTGAAACGGAGTACGCTCCAATCTCGCTTGGCCGAGCGGGGGTATAGCGCGCGACAGCTCCGGTGGCAACATCAGTCGGGCGTTGGGGCACGCCGTTTTCAACGGCGCCACCGTAATGCACTTTGGCAGTCAGATATTAAATATGGTCCGTTTTTACCCATCGGACCGAAAGGGGTCAAAAAGCAAGTCTATTTTATCGCCTTTCTCGATGATGCGACCCGGTTCGTCATTTACGCGGGATTTTATCCCACCATGGACCAAGTCATGGTGGAAGACGCGCTCCGGCAGGCGATCACCGGCTACGGTCTGCCCGACGCGGTATACTTTGACAACGGGAGCCAGTATAAGACGCATCAGATGCGGCGCATCTGTACCAAACTAGGCATTCAGCTCCTGTTTGCAAAACCTTACGCTCCTGAAAGTAAGGGCAAGATCGAACGATTTAATCAATCCCTGGATGGCTTCCTGGCCGAAGTCGCCCTCGAACATCCCCCGACGGTGGATCGTCTGAACGCACTCCTGCAAACCTGGCTCAGTGAATGCTATCAGACCCAACCCCATACCGGGCTGGACCCCGTCCGCACGCCCGCCATGGCGTATCGCAGCGACCCCCAAGGGATTCGGTGGGCCGAGCCCGACCAGGTAACCCGGGCATTTCAGTACGCGAAAACGGCCAAAGTCAACAAGGTGGGCGGTATCAGTTTTCAAGGCACTCCCTATGAAGTGGGCCCCGCCTGGGCGGGGCAAACGGTCACGGTGGTCTATGATCCGCGGGATGTCAGCACGGTGACCATCGAAGTCCCCGGGGTCACGCCGTGGACCGCCCGTCCCTTGGTCATTGGCGAATATGCGGGAACCCGCGCTGCTGCCCCGACTTCTCCGCATCCGCGTCCGGATCATTCTCGCTTACTGGCCGCCGCCCAAAGGCGGCAGGTACAACGCCAGGCGCGTCAGGGCCCCGCCTTGGCCTACCGCACTGCGGAGGACGCCCATGACGATTGAAACCTTCTACGGCATGCAGCGCATGCCGTTTACCACCGAGGATGCCACGGCGCCACGTTTTCACACGCCGACGTGGGACGAGGTGCTGTCGCGTTTGCAGTATGCCGTGGACCATGCCGGATGGGCCCTGGTCACTGGCGAGTGTGGGGTGGGCAAAAGCACCGTGATTCGCGCCTTGTGTCAGCGTCTGGATCCGGCCACCTCGGGGATCGGATACCTGGCCGATTCGAAGCTCACGCCGTGGACCCTTTACCCCGCGTTGTTAGCCACTTGGGGGGGTGGAGCCCCGGTACTACGGCCTGGATGCCAAACGGGCGGTGCATCGAGAACTGGCCCAAATGCGGCGCCGGGACCGGATGCGGCTCGTGGTCGTGATTGACGAGGCGCATCGTCTCGGCCACGATCTCCTCGACGAACTGCGTTACTTACGTAATGAGGCCATGGATGACCACAGTTTGGTGGCGGTGATCTTAGTCGGCCAATCCGAACTCCGGGACCGCCTGCGCTTACAAGCCTATACGGCGATTCGCCAGCGAATCACCGTGCAGTGCCAACTGATGCCCTGGGACCGGGCAGAGGTGGAGACCTATATCACCCAGCAGTTAGCGGCGGTCGGCGTGGACCATGCGCTGTTTACCGCCCCCGCGTTGGACGTCCTTTATCAAGCTTCGGGGGGGCTCGCCCGTCTGATCAATCCGATGAGCACCCAAAGTCTCTGGTATGGGGCGCAACAAGGCCATCACGTCTTGGATGACCGGATGGTCTTACAGGTCATCCAAGGCGAAGGTTGGTGAGATCGCAGTTCATTCACGCGTTCCAGCCCGGGACGCAAGACGTCCCGTCCCAATCAAAGGAGGACTTATCGATGCAAACCCATGCATGGACACGCGGTACCTTTCGGATCGAAGCCGACGGTCGCCGCCCCTGGATTACCGTGTACGATCCGCAGGGGTTTCCAGACCCCTGGATCAATCCGTACTTGACCTTTCTTGCCTGGCAAGGCGCGACGCCGGCTCAAACCCGGCGCCAAGCGCGGTGCTTGGTGACTGCCAGCCGCTGGCTTGATGGGTGGGATGCCGCGTGGCCGACCCACTCGTTAGCGGACTGGGCGAGGTATTATCGCCGACAGGATGCCCGGGCGAGTCTTCGCAGGTTGCACAGCCACCTGGAGACATTGTACCAGTTCTACGGGTTTTGGCATGGGTATGATCCCCGCAACATGGCCGTGCAACCCTTTCCTTCCACGCGCCGGGAGCGTACCGCCTGGTTAGATCGCCTCCGTGTTGACGATGACGCGACGGGGCTGCCAACAACCCTCCCTTGGTAACGACCGCTTGCGCTGCATCGCGGGCAGCCCTGGGCTCAGCCCAGGGCTTGGCGGGAGTATTCGGAGGCGGGCGCCCTCCCTTTGCGGTCGGCCGTTCCGATGGATGGCCTAATCACCAACGGTCCTAAGGCTCTCCGCGGATCGGTGAGGCGGATACGTTGCGAAAAGGTAAAGTCTGGGACACAGCACTCCCGTGATGCGTAGGCCTTGAGTTTTAGGCCTACGCATCACGGGAGTGCCAGCCTGAAGGACTGTTTTTCATATGACAAAAGCACTCCGGAATACCCCCACCACCGAGAGCCGAATAACCGCGTGAATGAACTG
>JAJZKY010000232.1 GCA_021803885.1 Planctomycetota bacterium | reverse complement strand
AGCTCAACCAACGTCGCCATCCATCTACTCCATGAGATGAAAAAGCCCGTGTCTGTGCTTACTTCGCAGAAACACGGGCCATCCATCCGGCTTTTGCCGCCTCGACTCTTATTCCGCCTTCAGCGAGGCCATGTCGATCGAGAACCGGTACTTCACATCCGACTTCAGCATCCGCTCATACGCCTCGTTGATCTTCTGGATCGGAATCACTTCCACATCCGATGTAATGTTGTGCTCCCCGCAGAAATCCAGCATCTCCTGCGTCTCCGCAATCCCGCCAATCAGCGAGCCCGAAAGGCTCCGCCGTCCCATGATCAACCCGAACGCCGAAACCGGCAGCGGCTTTTCCGGCGCGCCCACCAGCGTCAAATTGCCGTCGCGCCTCAGCAGGTTCAGATACGTATTCAGGTCGTGCTCCGCGGCCACCGCATCCAGAATGAAGTCGAAACTCCCAGCGTGCTTCTGCATCTCGTTCGCGTCGCGCGAAATCACCACCTCATCTGCGCCCAGCCGCAGCGCATCTTCCGTTTTGCTCGGCGAAGTCGTAAACACCACCGTGTGAGCGCCCAGTGCATGCGCAAACTTCACACCCATGTGCCCCAGCCCGCCCAGTCCCACCACGCCGACTTTCTTGCCCGTGGTCACACCCCAGTGCCGCATCGGCGAGTAGGTCGTAATCCCCGCGCACAGCAGCGGAGCCGCCCCTGCAAGATCCAGGTTCTCCGGCACCCGCAGCACAAAGTGCTCGTCCACCACAATGCTGTCCGAGTAGCCTCCATACGTCACCCCGCCCGTATGCTTGTCCGGCGAATTGTACGTCAGCACCATCCCCGGGCAAAACTGCTCCAGCCCGTCCTGGCACGCCGGGCAGGCCCCATCGGAATCGACCATGCAGCCCACCGCCGCCAGGTCGCCCGGCTTGAAGTTCTTCACCTCCGAACCCACCTTCGTCACACGGCCCACAATCTCGTGACCCGGCACGCACGGATAAATGGTCGCCATCGCAGCTTCCCACTCGTTCCGCACCGTGTGCAGGTCAGAGTGACAAACGCCGCAATATAGGATCTCAATCTGTACGTCGTTGGCGGTTGGATCGCGCCGCTCAATCACAGAGGAAGCGAGCGGCGAAGTAGCACTTGCAGCGGAATAAGCCTTGGCTTTTTGCATGATGCCTTGTTGGATGTTCCACAGCCCTGTCGATATGCAAAATCAGCCAATCACTCTGCTCTCGTTACAGCGGCATGAAAACAACGGCCCGGCTCTCACCGGGCCAAGTCCTCAAACGAAAATATGCCCCCAAATCAGCCTTAGTATTCAATCCGCATGCAGTTCCGCTTTTAGCCCTTCATTTCCGGGCGAGCCTCAAATATCCCCTTGAAGCTGGCACGATACTGCCAGAAAAGAATGAACCACAGCACCGTCGCCAGCGCACCCGGGCCAATCCCAGCCGGATTCATGGTGAGGTGGAAGTTCAAAATATTCACCAACAGCGGCCCCAGTAGCGTCAGCGCCAGCGGCACAAACCACCCGGCCAGCAACAGCAAACCGCCCACCACCTGGACCAGAAAAACCACGGTCATGAAGTGTGACGCAAACGTGGCCGTCATAAACTCCACCGCAAGGTGAGACGGCGGCGGCGGCATCGGAATGAAATGGAAAAACCCGTTCAGCCCAAACACGGTAAAGATCAACCCCAGCAAATACCGGGACACAATCACAACAATCTTCATCAATACCTCCCTGGAAAGATCGACGGCATCACAGAACGACAACCGTAGACTAATCAACAGATGTCGTCAAAAGATGAAAGACGCAGTAATATCAGCCCATGGGCCCCGAATATACCGGCAGGCAGGATCTAAATCTCGACCCGCGGGTACGCCGTACCCGCAAGCTCCTGCAAGACGCGCTCGCGAGCCTGCTTAAGAGAAAGGACTTCGACAAAATCTCCGTCGGAGAGATCGCCGCGGAATCCACCCTCAACCGCGCCACGTTCTACGACCACTACCCTGACAAATTTGCACTTCTGCAGTGCCTCGTCGCCGCACAGTTTCAGGATCTCATCGCCCGGCGCAATATCCGCTTCGACGGCTGCGACCGAACCCTCCAAAACATCGCCATGGGAGTCTGCTACTACCTTTCGGAGACGCTTAAATCCGGCACCGAAAGCTCGCGCCAGGCCGGCACGCCCATGGAGACCGCCATCGTATCCGTCGTGCGCCGCATGCTGCTCGAAGGCTTCGCGCTGCACCCTCCCGGGCCCGCTGTCTCCGTCGAGTTGCTCTCGTCCGCCATCGCCTGGGCCATCTACGGAGCCGCAAGAGAATGGGCTCTCCACCCTAATCGAATCTCCGCCCTCAAAATCAGCGAGAAGATAGCAGCCATCCTTCAGCCCATGCTGCCATAGCCAAGCTATTTGGGGTATGAGTGCGCCAGAACATCGAACCCCACGTGAATCACCGCCAGCACAAACGCCCCCACCAGCGCTGACCAGAAACTCGTCACCCGGAACCCTGGCGCCACTGCGCCCGCCATCTTGATCATCAGCGCGTTGATGATCAGGAACACCAGCCCCAGCGTCAGAATCCCCAGCGGCAAGAAGAGTATTTTCAGCAGCAGCCCCAGCGTCACATTCAAAAAACCGATCACCAGCACCGCAATAAGCGCTGATCCAAAATTCGCCACCTCGAATCCCGGCACAATCCACGTCACCACCAACAGCGCAAAGCCATCCAGCACCCACTTCAGCAGCAGCCGCAGCAGCATTTCACTCTCCTCTCTTTCTCATGCATCGCCTCGCGAATATTCGTCACCCTCCCCTTTTATGTTGTGATGCACCTTCTCATAAAAGGCTCTACGCGCGAAAATTGCCACAGGCCCTCCTATGCCGCTTCGTCTTTTTGCATGGCTGCTCCTTTGTCCGGTTACGCTCCTCGCGCAGTCCGCGCCCGCCCCGGCAAAATCGCAGCCACCCATCCCCGACGCCCCAACCCTCCTCCGCCAGGTCGTCGCCCATCAGCGCCAGATGGATTCCCTCCGCGAAAACTACACCTACCGCGAGCAACAGGTCGTCCAAAAGCTCGACAGCCACGGCCACATCCAGTCCACCAAGACTAGCGAGTTCAGGGTCTTCTTCGTCCACACCCATGAAATCGACGAACTCATCGGGAAGAACGGCCGCCCGCTCGGCCCCGGCGCAAAGCGCAAGCAGCAAAAACTCGTCCAGCGCGAGATTGCCAAGGCCGAAGACACGCCACCCGGCCAGTCCTCCGGTCACCCAACCGTCTCCGTCTCCCAACTCCTCGCCATCATGCGCCTCTCGCATCCGCGCCGCACCATCCTCGACGGTCGCCCCACCCTCGTCTTCGACTTCACCGGCAAGCGCCACGCGCCCGCCCACGGCAAGACCCTCAGAACCCTCCGCAAACTCACCGGCACTATTTGGATCGACGAGAAGGACCGCGAAGTCCGCCGTCTCGACGCCCGTTTCGACGCCGACTTTCACATGGGCTGGGGACTCGTCTCCGTAGCCAAAGGCAGCACCTTCAACTTCACCCAGCGCCCCATGCGCGGCCAGCTGTGGCTCCCCGCAGGCGCGCGGATTCACCTCGTCGCCCATGCCCTCGGCTTTTTCGGCTACCGTGCTGACGTCACCGTCACTGACAGCGACTATCAGGTCTTCCACGCCGGCGCCACGCAACTCCCCGGCGCGCACGTCATTCCACCCGCCTCAAAGCAGCCTCAAAAGTAAAACGGGCGCTGAACCATCTCCCTCAGCGCCCGTCCACAAGCACTTGCCGCTCAACTATTGTGGTTGCGGCATGCCGCGGTTCTGCCACCGCTGCTGCATCCGCTCCGTCTGCATTTTGTAAAGCTTGTCGTACTTCTCTTTCTGCTTGTCGTTCAGCACCGCTTCAATCTTTGTTTTGCTTTCCTCACGCAGCGCCATCATCTTGTCCCGCCGTTGAGCCCTCGTCAGCGAGTTATCCCGCCATACCTCCTGCATCTTCTGGACTCGCTCCTCCAGGATCGGCTTGATCTGCGCCTGCTGCTCAGGCGTCAAATCCAGCACCAGCGTCAGATGCTTCAACTGGTATTCGGGATCCATTCCTCTGCGCTGCATGCCGCCCATTCCTTGCTGCATTGGCGGACCCATCTGTGCATATAGCGGCAGACCGTTCATTCCAAGTACAAAGCTGCCTGCAAGGGCAAGCGCGAAAAGAGTTTTCTTCATAGCAAATTTCCTCCTGACCACTAGGACCTTTCATCAAGGCCCGCATTGCGTGTTCAGCCTGATCACCACACGCACACTCGTTGCCGGCGGTCTTGGCAGAGAGACGCGGATTCTGCTCTCAAGGGCGCACCCGCTCTCCGCTTTCCCGCACTAACGTCGCGCCGCCGCTTTCCTCGCCGGCAACTCTAGCGGCGGCATGTCCACCGGATTCGACCTCAACCCGCACGTCAACAAATGATCTATCTGCTGCCCCGGCGCCGGCAGCCACGCATACGCAAACACCGCCCGAAAGTTGCGTTCTCCCGGATAATTGCACTGCGCGCAGCTCGGGTCGTACGCAATCGCCGCATCATCCCGCATCCATTCCGTCCACTGCAGCCGTCCACGCGCCGGAATCGTAACCGTCTTCGGATCTTTCTCCGACGGGTGCTCCGGTTGAAAAACAAACACCGGCCCGTACACATTCTCTGCATTCACCAGCGCGCCGCCGCGCCCCGCCGACGCCCGCCACAGCCACAGGTTCCCCACTTCCGCATACCAGTGCGCGCTCGACGGCACCGGAGCCACCAGCGTTATCGGCCGGGCTGTCTTGTTATCAATCTCAAACAGAAATCCCGGCCCTTGCCCCGGCGTCGCTTCCGCCAGGTAGTTGGCCTTGAACTGTATCTCCCGCGAGCATTGTGGAACCGTATCCGGCATCCGCCCCACCGCCAACGCCGGCAGCGCCGCCATCCCGGCCAGCACGACCATCCCCACCCCGGCCTTCATCGCCCGGCAGCCTTTCATCCCTATTTCTTTCCGCAACAGCACCCCTCCACATAAGAACGAATTTCCTTCACGTGTATCCCGAAGCCGAAACACCCTGAGTGGCTTTTCCCTGGAGAAGGCCCCCCATCACAAAGCAACAAACCATGCAGTAGAAGGAAATCCCCTCTTGATACTCAGATGGCAGTTTCTTTGTTTCTGATACACTTCCGGCCATGCGATTCCGCAACCTATTGACCGCCGCGCTTCTCGCGGCCTTTACTTCCACCGCTGCCGTCGCCCAGCAGCCCCGCCATCTCTTCTTCCGCGTCACCGCTGGACCCGCCGTCCACGCCCCCATCTCCGGCCGTCTGCTTGTCTTCATCCGCAGGGGAACCGGCGCCAAACACATCTCCATCAACGAGTTCGACCCCAACGCCACCTGGGTCGCCGCCCGCGAAGTCCACGACCTCGCACCCGGCGCCGCCATCGACATCGACACCGACCAGATCGCCTACCCCAGGCCCTTTTCCTCGCTCGCCCCCGGCGATTACCAGGTCCAGGCCGTCCTCGACGTCCACCACACCTATAACTACAGCGCCCTCACCCCCGGCGACCTCATCAGCCCCGTCCTCACTCTCACCCAATGGACACCCGGCCAGGGCCCCGAACCCGAGCTCGCACTCGACACCATCTTGCCGCCCCGCACCCCGCGCAAGCTCACCCCCGCGCAGCAAACCGCCCTCACCCACATGCGCCTCGCCGAGGACCAGAGCGCCCTGCTCACCCAATTCTGGGGACGCCCCATCTACATCCGCGCCTGGGTCGTCCTGCCTCCCGGCTACCACAAGCACCCCAAACGCCGTTACCCCACCGTCTACTGGACTCATGGCTTCGGCGGCACCCTCCTCGGCTGCAAATACATCGGCATGATGATCTACCAGCGCATGGCCGATGCCAAAATGCCGCCCATGGTCTGGGTCATGCTCGACGAGCATCTCCCCACCGGCACCCACGAGTTCGCCAACTCCGTGAACAACGGCCCCTGGGGCTCCGCGCTCACCACCGAATACATCCCCTGGCTCCAGTCCCGCTACCGGCTCATTCCCCACGCGCAGGACCGTTACCTCCAGGGCCACTCCTCCGGTGGATGGGCCACCCTCCAGCTTCAGATCAACTATCCAAAAGTCTTCGGCGGAACATGGTCCACCTCGCCCGACCCCAGCGACTTCCACAACTTCACCGGCCCCGACCTCTACGCCCCTCACGCCAACGTCTACACCCAGCCCAACGGCCAGCCTTACCCCCTCGTACGCGACCACGGCAAGGTCATCGCCACCTTCGAGCAGTTCGCCAAACTCGAACAGGTCCTCGGCCCCTACGGCGGCCAGATGGCCTCCTTTGACTGGGTCTTCTCACCACGCGGACCCAACGGCAAACCCGAGCCCATGTTCGACCGCAC
The DNA here is from genome assembly GCA_021803885.1 of Planctomycetota bacterium. The sequence goes on along the minus strand of JAJZKY010000232.1, from coordinate 606 downwards.
CACCGGCGACGTAAACCCCAAGGTCGTTGCCTACTGGCATGCCCACTACGATCTCGCCCACATCCTCAAAACCACCTGGCCCCAGCGCGGCCCTTATCTAAAGGGCAAAATCCATCTCTACGTCGGCACCGCGGACACCTTCTACCTCAACGAATCCGCCCGCCTCCTCGACGCCGTCCTCACCAACCTCCACGCCGACGCGCACTTCACCTTCCGCAAAGGCCGCACCCACATGAACCTCTACTCGCTCCACGGCGACCACTTCGCCCTCCTCGACACCATAGCCGCCCAGATGTACTTAACCGCCTACCCCCACGCCAAAAAATGGAAGCCCCTCGCCGAGGTCAAATTTCCATAACCCGGGTGCTCAGGAGTACGATTCCCTGTCATACCTTGGAAGCCCGAGATTACACATACGACGCAGGCCTTACGCTTATGACGATCTCTGACACAAACTCACAATCACAAGCGCTGGACCTATGCATGCCTATCGCCCCAAATAAACCGGGCTGCCAAGCAGGGCCTCTGAACCTTAGCCAGAACATCCAAACAGCAAAACCCTTATCTGGACAACTTTGGTCTGGTCTTCTCGACGGCGCGTCTCCC
>JAJZKY010000231.1 GCA_021803885.1 Planctomycetota bacterium | reverse complement strand
CCCGAGATCGGCGTCTTAAGCTTCGAGGAGCGCTTAGGATTACTGCTCGATGAGGAAGGAATCCACCTATCGCGACAGCAAGCGCCTCACGGCCCGTCTGCGCCTGGCCGCTCTTCGGCAGAATGCCTGTCTTGAGGATATCGATTATCGCCACCCGCGGGGTCTTGATAAATCGATGATGACCAAGCTCGCCGCAGGCCAGTGGCTACGCGAACACCTGAACTGCCTGATCACCGGACCCGCCGGCGTCGGGAAGAGCTTCATCGCCTGCGCGCTCGCCCACCAGGCGTGTCGCGCCGGCCTGTCGGTGCGCTATCTGCGTCTGCCGAGACTGTTAAACGATCTCACGACAGCGCGGGGCGATGGCCGCTATCGCAAGGTGCTTGCGGGGCTTGCACGCACCGACCTTGTGGTGTTAGACGATTTCGGTCTGGCGGTCATGGGTGACGAGCAACGCCGCGATCTCTTGGAGATCCTGGAAGATCGTTATGAGCGTCGCTCGACTATCGTGACAAGCCAATTTGGCGTTGACCACTGGCATGAGTGGATTAACGATCCCACGCTTGCGGATGCTATCCTAGATCGCCTCGTGCACCACAGCTACCGCCTGGCACTGACAGGCGATTCCATGCGCAAACTGAAGAGACCAAAGGAGACCGAAAACACCTAAACCCACACTTAAACCCAACCCCGCGTCGCTTCGCTCCGATGGGGTGGCAGCAATGGCCGGAATGCGCACCCGTCATGGTTTAGACCGGCCTAGCCTAAAACAGCGTCGCAAAAACACCATTCATCCACCCAATCGCACACTTTGCGCTATGTCAATATATGGTGAAGACCCCATCCCCTAGAATCCGCGTGGCCGTTTTTCACAACAAAAGGAGTTTTACGTCGTGCAACTGATAGCCAAACACAACCCCAAGGCCTTGGCCTTCGCCTTGGCGATTGCCGCCCTGCCTTTTACTGGCATCGCCACCGCCTTTGCCGCCACCACGCCGTCCCCTTGGTACGCCGGCATCAACGGCGAATTTTCCTCTGGGTTTTCCGGATTCGGTAGTTCCGCAGGGTTCGGCATTTACGGCGGTTATCGTCTTCCGGTCCATCTGTGGCGTTTTCATACCGCAGTCGAGGTCGGGTACGACCATTTCGGGTCGATGAACCAGGATGGCCTAAGTGGCACAGGCTATACAGGTACGCTCACGGGACATGATGTCGCGGTTTCCGCGGTGTTCGCCTATCCCGTCATGCCGCGCTTGAGCGTGTATGCCCGCGCCGGCCTTGCGGTTACCAGCTTGACCTACACATTGACCGGCTACGGCTATTGGGGATCGGCGTCGGCATCGGGCACGAACGCGCTCTTTGGCGTCGGCGCCCAGTATCATGTCACCCGCCATATTGGCGTACGCGCCGAATACCGCTTCACGGGTGTCAATACCGTTGATGGGTTCTCATCTGGGTCGATTGGCTCATTTGATATCGGCGGCACCTATTTCTTCTAGGTCCACCGTCTTTCCAGCCCTTTCCAATCTTTAAGCCGCCCCCTTGTGGGCGGCGCCTTTCCCCGCTTATCTGCCGACCTCACTTGCTATGAGCCGCCACCGAACGTTCTTACAAACGAGGTTGTCTTTCGACCATCGCGTCTCGCCATTTTCAAAGACGGGGCTTGATCTTTATGGTCGCCCGCCACCCTGAACGCTTTGCGCCCCCATGGTGATGTGACACAGGCCGCCTCGTTTGCGGACCATCCGCTGATCATGCGCCACTAAGCCATTTATCTCATCACGATCTGCGACAAGTGCGCGCCTTTTGTCACCAAGGCACCACACTCTATGTAGCGCCGCACACTGACAATGACCGCCGGCAATCCCTCTTTACCGCCCTCCCAGGGCCTGGCGAGAAAACGCCCTCCTCTCTTACCTTGTGAAGGAGCGTGCGCCATGTATACAAAACGGCTTCTACCTGCAAGTCCCTCGTCCATTGGAAAAAAGGCTAATCGTGCATCAAAAACGCCCCTCCCCTGAATCCGCAGAAGATTGGGGCCGTCCGCGTCTGCCCCCAACTGGCGGCAAGAATCCACAATCTCGCACTTTTTTGATCTTGTCATCGACCGACGATAAGCCGCGGGGCCGTGAATTAGTCGCGCTGCGCGTGGGCGATGTCCCCCTTTAAGCAAAGCCTCTTACACCAAGCGATCGCGCTCCGGCGCGAGACGCGGCGACCCGTCCAGTTTGAGATTTCAAAACCCACCCGAACCGCGTCGGCCGCCTGGGTTGAGCGGGCGGGCCTGCGCCATAAAGACTTCCTTTTTTCAGGCAGAAAGTGTGGCTCACCCCGTCTTGCATGAAATATAAACCCGGACCCGGCGTTGCTCCACCACATAATTCTGAATCTATCTGTGCGTGTTATTCCCTAATTTAAGCCTTTATGGTCCCATCGATCCGCAATTCGGCCCGGTCGAAGGTGTAGGTGCCCTGGTAGGTTAGACGCCTGTCTCTGGCCGCCCTCTTCGTCTTGTTTACGATCAGCGCATCCGCCAAATCCGCGGTTTTCGTGTCCTTGGCTATTTTCACAGGTTTATTGGCCACAAAATCATTAAGCGCCGACCAGATCACCTGTTTGCTTTCAAAAACCATATTAGGCTCTTCCAGTAGACTTATGACGAGCGCCTGAATGTCTTCCTTCGTGGCTTTATAGCGCTTACCTCTAAGGGTCCATACCGTCTCAACCAGCACGATATCCGTGATCAATATGGACTCGGCGCCTTCAAAAACCTTCCGAGCGCGCGCGGCTTGTTCTTCGTCGTCATGCAGAACCCACCGCAACAAGACATTCGTGTCGATCCCGATCACGCAGCGCGCCTCTAGCTTTTGGCAGAAGACGACCGTCTCGATGCGACGGTGTCGATCAAGGACTCCTCATCGGAGCACCGACGATCGGCTTTCAAGTGTTTGAGCACCCCACGGCTTGCGTCCTTGCGCTTCTTGATAAGAGTGACTCGACCTTCGTGCTCGAAAATATCGACCTCGTCACCGGGTTGAACATGGAGACGGTCACAGACGTCTTTCGGTATCGTAATCTGACGTTTTAGGCTGAGCAGCGGCACGGCGCGACCTCTTTACCTTTTAGTATTAGGTAAAGATAGGAGAATCTTTACTATATGTCAATAGTAAAGATCCCGGCAATCGCCGCCCTGCAAGTACGCGGAAAACGCGAATGGCGACTGCCGCACAAATGATCGACCGGCCCAAGGTGACGCGAACGGCAACCGGCCACAATGGGTCGGATGCTAGCCCTACGATGCCGAAAAAATAAGTCATCCAAGCACGGTGCTGCGCCGATACCGGAAGCCTGCCCAACGCCAGCCCTTTAAGCTTAACCAACGCCACCTGCAGCATTGGCCGACAACCCGCTGACTAAGGTTGCGCGCCCTACCGGCACTTCTTTCGCCGTTGCTGCCGCTAGCTCGGAATGGGTCTGGCGACCGATTGGGATGGGACACCCGCGCTAGCCGAAAACCCGCGCTGAACGGCCGCTTCCCAAATCGGCAAAATCACACTTTCAACTCTAAACGGCCATTCCCTACCCTCGTCCGATCCCCTTCAAAATGAACGTCCCCAATGCGCGCTACGAAGTGACAACGCCGCGTGTCTCCTGCCGATTACCATTTATCTCAGGGTTACGCGGGAATCTTTTAGGGAGTTTGCCGGGTTCTGCTCTGATGTGTATAACTACGCCAGCACTACACATTGGAGGCATCCATGCGCACCAACATCGTCATTCGGGATAACCTTATGTCACAAGCGCTCAAGGTCATCGGCTATAAAACCAAACGCGAGGTTGTGGAAGCGGGGCTAGACTTTTCTGTAAAAATGGCAAGCCAGCAGAAGATCCGCACGGCACGGGGCAAGCTTCACTGGGACAGCGATCTCGACCGCGTGCGGCGCGATGCATGATTGTTGTCGATACCAGCGTCTGTATCGACTACTTCAATGGCATCGCGAGTCCTCATACGGATCTGCTCGACCCACTTTCGTCGCGCGAACTTTTGATCATTTTGGATATTATTTTTACAGCTGTTTTGCAAGGATTTCGCCGCGATACTGACTTTCGCAAAGCGCAGAGACTTCTAGATACTGTGGAGCTCCATCCGATGCTTGGCCAGAAAATGGCACTTCTTAGCGCCAAGAATTATCGGAAACTGCGCCGGGCTCTGGTGACGATGCGCAAGATCATTGACGTAATGATCGGTTCCTTTTGTATCCAGAATCGGCGTAGCTTGCTGCATACTGATCGGGACTTTGACCCGATCGAAAAGGATCTGAGTCTGAGTGTTCTACGGCCATGATGCGCTGCCAGCCGTCTTTCCCCGTCACACCCGCTCTCGACTTCAAGATAATCTGCTGCGACCGTATTGGCCCGTACCGGACTGCCAAGATATCCGTTTTGCATGATGCGACCGCCGACTTTTTGAGCGTAACCGGTGACTAGACCTGGCCTATATCAGTCACTTTCTCACAACGCTTTTACGTCATCTTTGGTTAAGCAGCGGCCACTTGACGGCAAGCCTCTACAGAAGGCAGCTGGCCGAAAAGTCTTATGTCGATGCTTCGTTAGCCATATAGTTTCTTGCTTTGTCACAACAGTATGGAGTCTTACAAGTGATGCACATGAACTTACGTTTGCAGGCCGTCATGTAGTGTTCGAAAGTTTCGGCATGATGAATGCACTAAGTGACCATCCGGCTGGAAAGGTCCGTCATATTTTTTATTAGGCACATGTGAACGCGTAATGCTTTACAGGCGACGATTCTGTTTTGTGAGGCGGACCATGCCATCGAAATGATGAAGATGTTTCTAATCCCCGTCTCTAATGTTTTTATGGGTGAGTCCCGATTATGGCGTACCTTAAGAGGCGTATGACGACGGACTAACAGGTGATATTCGGACGTTCCCGTCACTAAAGTCCTTGGATTCCCTTGTTTTGAACTGGGCTGCGGGGCCAGGACCGACAGCTCCTGCTCGTGAGCGGCGCCCTTCGCCATGAGCTCGCCACCGCTTACACTGGTAATGGCACGCTGTCCGCCCACCGGCTTTTATTTTCCTATCCGGCGCCCCATCCCCTGGCGCGTTATTTCTGCCGCTCAACTTTATCGACAGCCAGGGCAGGTCATAAGGGGAAGTTTTACGGCTCAACCCAACGTGCCACCAGAAGGCCTCTCTTCACCGGTTAGCGCCTACGGTATACTGGCGTTTTCACTGGAGGGACATCCATGACCGGTTCAACGTTCGAATACAAAGACGGCAGCACTACCCTTGAAGGTTACCTCGCGGTAGAGCAGTCCCACCCCAAAAAACGTCCCGGCGTTCTTGTGTTCCACGAATGGATGGGGGTGGCCGACCATGAAAAGGCGGCGTGCGATGATCTCGCCAAGGCCGGCTACATCGCGCTTGCCGCAGATATCTTCGGCAAGGGCAAGCGGCCGACCTCCATGGGAGAAGCGGCGGAGAATGCCAATCACTATCGGGGGGGTGATCGGGCGCTGATGCGCCAGCGGGCCACGGCGGCGCTGACGGCGCTACGCGCCCAACCGCTGTGCGACGGTCGGGTCGCCGCCATCGGCTTTTGCTTTGGCGGCACCTGCGCCCTCGAGCTTGCGCGCTCCGGCGCCGACATCAAGGGTGTGGTCACCTTTCATGGTGGCCTGAACACACAAACCCCGGCCGCGGCGAAGACCCTTAAGGCCAAGATTTTAGCCCTCCACGGCGCCGAAGACCCCTTTGTACCACCGGCCGAAGTGGCGGCCTTCCAAGACGAGATGCGCAAGGCGAATGCCGACTGGCAGTTCGTGCAATATAGCAGCGCTGTACATAGCTTCACTAATCCTGGCGCGGGCAACCAACCAGAGAAGGGGTTTGCTTACAATGCGACGGCGGCCAAGCGGAGCTGGCAGGCGATGCTCGGCTTCTTTGCCGAGATCTTCGCCTGACCGGCAAGGCCCCGCGGGTCTTGATGGGCCCGCGAGGCCTTTTTTAGGAAATGGTGCGCGCAATCCTTTCATGCGCGCCCCGCGGCTTATCGTGCGATCTTTAATGTGTGCCCTCTCTCGGATTTGGCAGACGCGCCATGGGGGCGAATCGCAGCGGCGTGGACCACGTGCGTCGCTGTTCTCGCTAGACGCCACGGTAACCGACATGAGGTCGCCGCTATGCGGGCGCGGTCGCTCGCGGAGGCCGGCGTCCCACTGAGACGGCCCTAAGGCCGGTAGCGCGAGCGCAAGATCGGGGCCGTAAAGCCATACGGATTGCGGCATGCAACCCCAGAGGCTCGGCGGGCGCGCTTACCATCAAAGGAACCGGGAACGTGGCCAGCCGTTCGATCCCCACGTTTAAGGGTCACGAAAAGAGGCCGCACCCTGCCGGCCACGGCCCTGCCCAACGGACGGCGTTCATTGCCGGAAGTGGCCGCCTTGCATCTGCCATAAGGCAAGATCGAGCCGCACCACGTTAACCACGGGCTCGCCGAGCAAACCGAGCGAACGGGGCGTGGTATAGCGTTTTATGAGCGCATCCAACCGCGCCCGGGGGATCTTGGTGACATGCGCCACACGCGCCACCTGATAGCGGGCGGCGGCAATACTGATGTCGGGATCGAGCCCCGAGGCCGATGAGGTGACAAGATCGATCGGTACCAGCCCCCTCTCTCCCGGATCGGCCTTATGCAACGCCGCGACCCGCGCCGCCACGTGCATGCGCAGCACGGGATTGTCGGGGCCCACGTTTGATGCGCTCGAGGCCTCGGCATCATAGGGCACGGGCGAAGTCGCCGACGGGCGACTCCAGAACATGCCTGGGCCCCGGAAGTATTGCCCGATGAGCGCCGATCCCACGACCCGCCCATGGACGCGTATCAGCGACCCATTGGCCTGGCGCGCAAACAGGACCTGGCCTATGCCGGTCATGGCAAGCGGATACATAAGCCCGGTCACAACCGCGAAAACAAGAAACAATACGACCGCCGCCCTTATGTCGCGCGCCATCATCACCCCTCC
>JAJZKY010000230.1 GCA_021803885.1 Planctomycetota bacterium | reverse complement strand
AGGAGCTGTCAAAAAGGGGAGCCCAGTCATTTGTTTTGTTCCAAGAGGTCTTCTAGCACGGTTGTACAACTGACCATGGATGCCCAGGGTCAGTTCCCAACCCTTTCCAGGAAACAACCCATTCATTTTTACAGGAAAGGATACACCACAGGTGCGACCGGCAGAGAGTCGGTATGACTCATTCTTGTCCGAACTCCTCACTGATGGCTCAAACCGTCAATGCATCGCCTCAGGGAGGCGCCAGCCTTACGGGCATGATCCACGATGGGGTTCTGCAGGCACTGCGGCAGAAACTACTGATGCCTGAGATCATGGTTTCGCTGCTGCTCGCAGCCGTCTCCTCAGACTCTCCAAGCGCCTCTTCAAAATCATGGCTGAGTTAAAAAACTTCGCACCACCTGAATGAAAAATGGGCACGGATTGGCCGCTTATGGCGATTATGCGCCCACTGAACTGGCGGTGGAGATCGAGGGTGCGAACCCCGTTTCCCGATACCTATCCTGAATCGGGCACAGAAACATTGTCATCATTGAGTTGGCTATCGCCTGTTGAGGTCCCTTTCTTTTCGGGTAAACAGCCAGTGACATGGCTACCCTCGTTACGCTTGATCGAGGCGGTGAGGGAGGGGACTTCGGTGGAACGTAGCCTTCACTGACAACCGCAAACAGCAAACCAGCGCGCTTGCTTTCCACTTGGCCTCATTTCTTCGGTGGATCCGATTGATTCGGTCGAGGTGGCGGTGGTGGGGGCGATTTTGGCGGCACGTAACCATCGTAGACAGGAATCCTTCGGGGGCTAGGATCGGGCGGTGGCGGCGGTGGTTTTGGCGTTTTACTCATCATTACCTCGTTTCTTTGGCGGTTGAGGTGGAGGTGGAACTGAATGGCCGGATTTTGGCGGCGGCAGCGGTGCTGATTTCGGCGGTGGATAACCGTCCTGAGCCATCCCCCGGTCTGGATCACGTCTCGATGGAGATTTTGACATCTGTTGCCTCATTTATCCCGCGGTTGCGGAGGTTGGGGCGTTGGAGTTGACTGAGACGGCGCGGGTGCTGGTGGTGGCGCCTTGGGTGGCACGTATCCTTTCTTCTCTACTTCAGGCTGAAACGGGCTTACCGGTTTATCCGGCATCATTTTCCCCCTGATATTGCAAGATTCTTAACAGCGAAAACAATCCAAGCAATCACACCGGAAAACAGGCAGACTACGCATCCCCAATTGCAGAAGCTAGTGAGAATGCCCCACCAGTCTTTCGGTTCCTTCTTTTCAGGATCAAGATACTTTGCGGCACTGTGATCTATGCGAGCGATGCAGGTTTGATAGCTGAATAGAAACGACAGGACGGCTTCCAGGAGTCCGACTGCAAAACATATCCATGACGCGCACAGCCAAGGGATCGTGTGACTCTGCGGCTTGGGTGCAACGTCCTTCACAAAGGCGACGGACGCACCGAATACAGCAGACCCGAACGCCAGGACAGCTTTATCAAAGGTGCGCAGGCTCTCGCGGGCAGCATCTATCAACTCACTCCGCTCTGCCAAGTGATGGTCATATCGCTGCTTTTGGACTTCGTAGTTTTCGACTGCCGAGGTCATTGTGCCGCTTCCCAACAGAGGATCCATCTAACAGCTGGATTTTGATACAGGTAGATTAAATCAATGAATCTCCTTTTGTCGTCTACCGCGGATGTACCAGCGAATATGGATAATGAGGCAGCCAACAGCAGAATCTCCCGACATTCAGGCCGATTCGCCCCCAATTGGCGAGAACCTCGAACATCTCGACATAGGTTCGCCGGCTAGGATTCCTGGAGGAGAGCCCATCCGGGAGTAATCCACGCAGGTGCCGGCGAACCCAGACGCAGCACTAGCCCGCATTTCTCACGTGCAGTGAGGGTGGAGTAGAGAGCAGAAGAAGAAATAGATGGAAAAGGCCGCCGATTTCATGGCATAACCTATCCCCATTTCCGATGATGTCGGCGCTATACTCCCCGAAACAGGCGAATCCATTTGAGTGAGGCATTCAGGTGAACGATTGGAGTTGGTTGAACGCAAACTCTGGGGCATTGCAGAGCGTACTCGCACTCGTGACGATCTTTGTCCTTGGATTCACGGCATGGGCAATCAAGGTGCAGGCCGATGCAGCCCGCGCGCTGACGCGAGTTGCGGAGGAACAGAGCAAGGCTGCTAAAGCCGCCGCTGCTTCCGCCGAAGTTCAGGCACGCCTGACCGCCGAACAGACTGAACTGAGCACGGCCCCCCTGCTTGTTTTTGAGCCAGATGAGAGGGTCCACAACAATGAATGGAGACTCGTTAACAGGGGGCAGGGAGTTGCATTTCAGGTTCACCTCTGGCAGGGCGGGTTCGAACACTTTCACCCGCGGGAGGGGACCGCGTATTCGTGCATGGTCTTGAATCCTTCAACGCTCGCACCGGGCATGTCCATCTATCTCAAAATTGACCCGCAATGGAGGGAATGGACCTTGAAATACAAGGGCATTGACGACCAGCATCGCGCTACTAAGATGAATAGGAACAATTCGGGCGGCCAACACTACATCATTCGGAGGGGAGGGAAAGAAATCACCCTTGATGATTTCCAGCGCCTTAACGGGGAAAAGGCTGTAGGTGATTGGACGGAGTAGCACTTTGGAAATCCTCAGATTAAATACCGGAAAGTCGGCTTTGCGCCAGCAACCCCAGTTGAAGTGCTCGCCACGAAGAACATTCACATCTTTGTTTGTTAATCCGCATCTCCTAACACCGACGTTGCACTCACTGAATGTCTTTTGGGCAGAGACGGTCAATCAACTCGCGGATAGTCCGCTGGAGGACAGGGTCGTAGGAGGCTTCAAGAGCACGTTGCGCTAGAGCGCAGGATGCAGAAGCGGAGCGTCCATTTGCCTCGGCCACAAACGCTCCTGTCAAAAGAACTCTAGCCATGGAGTCACCGTGCACCGCAGGGTTCTGCCGCCAAAGAGGGTCGAGGATATCTTCTGCTTCGGAGGCACGCGCTCCCGCTTCGTAGATCTGCTCCATTGCGAAATTGAGAAGGGCGATGTCGTTCAGCGTCATAGCGACATCGGGCAGGTAGGCGTCGGAGTTGGCACCGGCGAGCTTGCGGTATGCGGCAAGTACCTCTTCATAAGTATCCTTCGACTCCCGCATGCGCTGGGTGCCACGGTACAGGATCGCGAGATTGCTCAACGTTAGGGCGACATCCGGCAGGTAGGCGTGGGGATTGGCCTCGGCGAGCTTGCGGCGGATGGCGAGCGCCTCCTCGTAGGCCTCCTCCGCCTCCCGCACACGCTGGGTGTCACAGTACAAGATCGCGAGGTTGTTCAGCGTCATAGCTAAATCGGGCAGGTAGGCGTGGGGATTGGCCTCGGCGAGCTTGCGGTATGCAGCGAGGGCCTCTTCATTAGCCTCCTCCGCCTCCCGCACGCGCTGGGTGTCACAGTACAAGATCGCGAGGTTGTTCAGCGTCATAGCTACGTCGGGGAGGTAGGCGTCGGGATTGGCCTCGGCTAGCTTGCGACGGATGGCAAGCGCTTCCTCATAAGCCTCCTCCGCCTCCCGCATGCGCTGGGTGCTACCGTACAGGTTCGCTAGGTTATTCAGCGTTATAGGGACGTAGCACAGGTAGGCGTCGGGGTCCGCTTCGGCGAGCTTTCGGCAAGTAGTGAGTGCATCCCCGAAAGCCTCCTCCGCTTCCCGCATGCGCTGGGTACTACGGTAAAGGCTCGCGAGATTGTTCAGCGTCGTAGCGACGTAGGTCAGATAGGCGTCTGGATTGGTCTCGGAGAGCTTGCGGCGGATGGCGAGCGCCTCCTCGTAGGCCTCCTCCGCCTCCCGCATGCGCTGGGTGTTGGAGTATAGGACCGCGAGGTTGTTCAGCATCGCAGCGACGTCGGGCAGATATGCGTCGGTATTGCCTTCGGCGAGCTTCCGGTAAATAGTGAGCGCCTCCCCGTAGGCTTCCTCCGCCTCCCGCATACGTTGGGTGCCGCGGTACAGGATTGCGAGGTTGTTCAGAGTCATAGCGACGTCAGTCAGGTAGGCGCCGGGATCGGTCTCGGCAAGCTTGCGGTTTGTGGCGAGCGCCTCTCCAAAAGCTTCCTCCGCCTCCCGTATACGCTGGGTGGCACTGAACAGGTTCGCGAGGTTGTTCAGAGTCATAGCGACGTCAGTCAGGTAGGCGCCGGGATTGGTCTCGGCGAGTTTGCGGTATATGGAGAGTGCCTCTACGAAAGCCTCCTCCGCCTCCCGCATACGCTGGGTGTCGCTGAACAGGTTCGCGAGGTTGTTTAGCGTGTGGGCGCGATCCGCGTGGTTCGCGTAGATCTCAAGAAGCGCCTCATATACCGCAATGGCCTCACTGAAGCGGTTGAGCTTCTGCGCAGAATAGGCGTACTGAAAGCCGTAATTCGGGTTCTTCCCGAGTTCCCATGCTTGGCGGTAGGCGGCGAGGGCCTGGGGCCACTCAAAGCGGAGTTCGTAGATCGTTCCTAGCTCGTAGAGGTCACGGGGTAGTTTGTCTGCCTCCTGTCGGCGCATTTCTACTTGCCGGGATTTGATTTGAAGGGCAGCATCGAAGTCGCCGGCCGCTAGGAAACGCGAAATCTCTGCGTCACCTGTCTCGGACCGGGTCGCCAGCTCGGCTTTGAATTTGGTGAGCTCGGCCGTGAGTCTTGCTATCTCTTCGTCTTTGGCCTTGGGGTCCCGCTCGGGTATTCGACCTTCCCTGCAGGCGGCATCATAGAGCGCCCTGACCATTCGATTGGTGTCGGCGGTGGTATCGTCGATGCGGCCGAGTGCGGCGGTGAGAGAGTCACGGAAGATCAGCTCAACCTGTTTCCATGCTCTGCTGTAGTCCGGATGCACAATAATTTCCCGGAAGTTCTTCGGTGAGTACTTCGGCAGGCCGTTGTTGAGCTCGGTCGCAAGTGACACTGGGATGGGGCGGGTCGTCAGGTCAATCGACAGGCTCCGCTGCTTGATTGCTTGGCCCTGGGCGTCAAGGCGCTCCATGGTGCAGAGAAAGAGACCATCAGCGCTTGCCGGCGCTAATTGCCCGGGCTGGATATCGTCGAGTTGCAAAGGGATGGACGCTATGAGGCAAGTCTCCCAATTGCGGAACCAATCATCGAAACCGTCTGGGCTGGAAGGGAAACTCTGCGCGCGAATCTGTGAGAGGCTGAGGCGCAGAGCTTCGCGGCAAGCGGATTCCAGACTCGGCGCGGACGGCTTCAGCCTCCCGATAAGGGAGTCGGCCCCAGTGTCGAGGAACTTTTTGCCGGCCTCTTCGCCGAACTTCTTAGCGTAGGCGCCGATCAGGTTTGCCGCGTGCTCACCGAAGGCGCCTGCGACAACCGATCCGAGCGCACCGCCAAGCGGGCCCGCAACGGCTACGCCGAGCCCCGCAGCCGCGATGCGAATCGCGGCGGTCATTGCCGGGTTCGATTGTGAGCGGCCCATTGCAGATTCGCACCCGTCGGGCGCTGAAAAGGAGACGACAGCTATCCTGCCCGATCCTTATCAGAGCTGCGGAAGAGATTTTGAAGAAATACGGGACAGCTTCTTACCACCTGACTTCTGTTCGTCGATCTTGCCATAACCTGCCCGTGGGTTCACGTTAACACGGCGGCGCGCTCAAACATCGTGCGTTTTGCAAGTGCAACGAAATCGATCCTCGAAAACGGGCTCCATCCGGGAATCTGGGTTTTTGATATCTGCACGGATTCTGGACAAGCGCGAAATCGCCCAAACTGTGTTTCAAACTGGCGCAGTACTAAAAATTTGGTTTGCCCTGTTATCGCCGATTGAGGAGGGGCTGGTCCACGCTGCCATTGCAGACAGCGTCAGTCTGGCCCGGATGATCCTCAGGCGTGTGATGGGATGACGAGAACGGCGATTCTTGATGAGCAGCGCGAGTCCTATATTCACGCGACCGGTCAAAGGCTGGACCTGACAATCCCGACCTTACGTAATCCACCTTCAGGATAGCGGCCTGACTCTAGCCCTACCGGGGGCCCAAAACGGATCGCCTAGTCCACCGGCATTAGAAAAGTGGCTGCACTTCCGCTCTTTCATGCACTCGAGTCTGTTGCTGCGCGTGATGCTTTGTGAGTTGCCATCGTATTCGAGGTAAACGGACGGCGGACAGCCTCCATGCCACGGCGTAAAGATCTGAGTGAATATCCCGACTGCGGCGGACGCGAGCACACCGTTCGCCCAAACGACCTGTGGTCGTCCTCCCGCGTCTCCATATTTCGCCGCTTCCCTAGCAAGCAATTCATCGCGGATAAATCCGAGGCACCGCATGCAGAGTTCGCCGGGCATGGAAAGGATCACCTGGCCCGCAACTACGAACTCGTCGGCGATGCGGTGTACGTCCATTCCAATGTCGATGTATGGAATCAAAAATCTTCGCGCCGTAATCTCAAGTTCCGAACGATCCCGGTAGGTGTCCAGACACCCAAAGATCACATCGCACCCGCGCAGGAGTTGGTGGTTCTCCTGCCACTTCCCATTGATAGTCTTGACATGGGCATGTGGATTGATGCCTCTGATAAGCCGCTTGGCGATTGTCGTTTTAAGCGAGGCCCTTAAAACGTCTTTGCAGGTTGCACCAATCAGTCGATTTAAGTTCGATTCTTCTGCTTTGTCGGGATCAAATAACACAAAATTCACGAGGCCCAAGTGGGCGAGTTGTTGGACTATGTGCGAGCCGCCGCCCCCAAGGCCGACCACCCCGGCTACGCAGCTGCTGTATATCTCTTCGCTCTTCTCTCCGAGAAAGCTCTGGCGTTTATTTCTCTCCTTCATTTCGTCTCCCGCAGATTCCACATCGGCGACCCAACCACGGAGAACTCGGAAATGCGGAGGGGTACTCGCGAGCGGGGATGCCAGCAGAGTCCCGCCATAGAGTCTTTGCTGAAGATGATAGCTCCGTGTATTAATTGAGGGCAGACGTGCCAGAAATCCGGAATGAACTTTGCCGTCTCGCTGCGGTCGATTGCACTGAACCGTGGCGTGCCGCGGTGTTCATGC
>JAJZKY010000229.1 GCA_021803885.1 Planctomycetota bacterium | reverse complement strand
ATCACCGCCTGCTGATCGCCCACCTGGTCCAAGATTTCCCCGACGGCTGGGCACTGAGCACCGGAAGCAAAGATCTCCAGGATATACTGCCATTGTGCCCGCCAAAAGTCCGGGTGATGGCATGGGTGAAGCCCTTGGTGTTCTTCAAGCCAGGGGTGCGGGTGGCATACGCATGGGAGCCGGCGATCGTGTCCGGCGGCCGGAAGAAAACTGCACGTTGGCGAACGCACCGCGATTGGGTGTCCGCAAACGCGACCAGTAACGGATCAAAGCCCTGGGCGTTCTTCTTCTGGCTATTCGCAGTAATGGGTGCCGAACCGGGAGACGAGTTCGAGGATATCTTCCCGGGCACGGGCAACGGTTCAAAGGCCTTCCTGCTATACACAAAGCAGCGGCAGATGTCGTGGCGGGAAGTCTGGGAGGAGGTAAGAAATGCCTAAAGACCGGCGCGGCGGCTACCCACTGCGAGGCGCAGCACTGGCTGCATGGGAGCGGTTGCATCCTGGCGAAGCGCCGCCAAAGGGGGACGGAGAAGGTGCAGACGGGTCAACTGAAGCCAGTGAGTTTGAACCTCGGTCTGGACGTGCAAGCGGTGATAAGGATCGCAGCAGCTCTGGACCACACGGCGGAAGAGGAGGCCAGGCGCGGCAACATGAGAGAGAGCGCCGAGTACCGGAGCCTGGCCGACAGGTGGTGCCGGGCGTTCAACGTCCAGCGACCGGGCCGAAGAGTGATCGTGGCGGGTCAGTGAAGGCCTGCGCCATCGGCCACCATGACTGGAGACCGCTTCACGACGACAGGCGGGACGAAGCCAGGGCAATGTCGGATGGCTGGGAAGTCGTGTGCCGCCGCTGTGGTGAGCTGGCATGAGCACAGAGCAGCCCATTCGGGACGAAGTGCCAACCGAACTGATCCAAGGAGCCGGGTCCGCCCCTGTCCCAGAGGCGGAACCCGCGGAGTCGTCGCCGCCTCCTGTCGCCAGGGGTTGGGCGTGGATTCGATCCCGGACCGGGAAGAGGCCGCTGTCTGACTACCGAGAACACCCATTGCGGCCAGTGGCAGCAGACGGGTGGGCGCGCATCCTGCGCGGTTTCGAGGGCATCCTGGGGGAGCTGGACTTCGCTTTGGTAGATATCGCAATGGGTCTGATCGGCGTGATGTGGGACCTGGTGAAGAAGCAGAAGGAGGCGGCGGCGGATGGTAAGCCAGCAGACGGCGCAGGAGCCGTACCACGGACTGGTTCCGTGGACCCTCGGCTCTAGGCCTGGCAGCATTCCGGGAAGCGAGTGGGCGCCCTGGGCGGTCGTCGGTCACAGTGGCCATATCGTGTTCACCGGCTTCTATCACGGCCATTCGGTGGGGCGACTGTGGTGGGAAGCCGTCCGTCGTCTGAGGAGGCCGCTGAGGGGCAGGCTGTTCATTGGCGTCTACCGCCTGGGCGCAACCGAATGGGTGTGCTTGTGGGACGACGATGCCTGGGGACAAGCCAACGCCAGTGAATAAAGACTGGCCTGGTCACGTCCTGGTGGCCGGTGTGATGGGCAGCGGCAAGACGTGGACCGCCCTCCACCTGATCGGCAAGCAGGGGGCCGTGTTCTTCGATCCGAACGCTGACGCCCAAGTGGATCAGACGGGCTTGCAGGTGATCCGGACCGACTGGTCTGTGTCGGCGGTACGCATCTGGCGGCTGGCGAGACCGGGCTGGCTGGTTCACTACACGCCGCACTCGTCGGCATCGGCCACCGCCGAGATCAGCGCCATCTGCCGAGAGGCCCCCACTCGGAGAGGCCAGGCCCTCCAGCTGGTGATTGACGAAGCGCAGCAGGTGGCTGAACAGGGCAAGGTGCCGTTCCTCCTCCATGACCTCTGGGATCGGGGCAGGCATCGCAACGTGCAGATCATTCTGTCCACGCCAGTCCCGCAGCTGGTGGACTACCACCTGCGGCTCACCGCCTCCACCAAGGTCCTTCACCGGCTGGAGTGGTCACCTTGGTTGAGTAATTGGGGCCTGTCGGAAGGAGAACTATCCGCCTTGCATAATCATGACGCGATTTGGCTGTCAGCAGGCAGCCGGAAAATGGTGAAGGGGAGTGAGGGACACGGCCAAGCTCGGTGAGTATGGCTTGGACAATCCGCTGGACAACAAGCGGGTCAAGCCATTGAAGGTGAGCTGGTGGTTTTCGATGGTCCTGGGCGGCGCAGCCGTGATCGGTGCGCTGCTCCTGGCATGGTCCCTGGTCCAGTACGTGGTGAAGCTGCTCGGCGGTTTCATCGGCGGGAAGCTCGGCATGAGCATCCCCGGCCTCGGCTTCCAGCCGAAGCCAGCGGGGTCCACGCCGCCGCCGTCCAGCCCCACGATCCGAGTTTGGTCGTAGGAGGGTAGGCACATGGCAGCAGTCGCTTCCGGGTACCAGCTGAGCCAGGGCTACCCTGGCGCATTCCACGCCGCCGACTTCGCCTTCAACGGAAACCCGCTGACCGTTCCTGCGTCTGGCACCACGCCATATCAGGAGGTCGGGCGCTACATTGTTCCCCAGGGACAGGCCATCATGGTTGGTCGGGGTATCCACACCGGCCAGGACAGCGCCACCGGTCGCGTCTACCTGGTCCTCCAGAACGCGACCCCGGCAGTGATCGCTGGCGACGTCCGTCTGGACGTTCACACCGCCACCGACACCTACCTGACCACCATTTGGTCAGACCGCACCGAGAACCTGGGCCTGGGCCAGACGGACCCGCGTCAGCGGGTCGTGATCCCTGCCACCAACGACGCCTTCACCCAGAACTACGCCCTGGTCCTGATGTGCAAGCCGGACGCCACGAACACGCCTGTCCAGGCCAACAGCACACTCATCATGGACATGGTGCGCTACCTCGCCACACTGGGCTAACCGATGTCGGTCACACAGGGCCAGAGCAGCCAACGGCTCCTGAGCTGGCTGGAGCGCAGACCATCGGCGGGAGGGCCAACCCTCCCGCCCACGCAACCCATGTCCAGCGTCCATGTCGGGCACTACCTGCCGGTCCGCCTGGCTGCCCTGGTGAACGGTGGTCAGACGGCCATCCTCACCTACGCGGTGGAGTTCACCGGCAAGGTGATATCCATGCGCTTTCGGGTGTATCTTGGCAATCAGCTGTCATTGCAGGTGACGCCTGTGGTGATCCACAACGACGCCGCACAGCCTCTGATCCGATTCGGCCAGGGTGGGGTCACGTATCTGGCCGGAGACGACGAAACCGACGACTATCGCATGGCAGCGGCTGTCGTGCCGGGCGATGTGATCCAGGTGACGGCGGTCAATACCGACCCCACCAACGCCTACAACTTCGCCTGTAATTTCGAGTTGGTACGGGAGGCCTGAGCATGGGAAAGCCGCAGTTCGAGCAGACGGCCGTCCTGTCAGGGCCTATCACCGTGGCTCCCCAGAGCTTCACGACCGTGGGCACGTTGGTCTCGGGCAATGGGATCGGTGCCGGGACTGACCTGTTCGGCGCACCGTTCACCGCGCCGGGGACTGGCAGCATCGTCATCTGGGGCTCATTCACCGGAACGAACGCTGTCCTGCAATACCAAGTCGGAAGCGGCCCGTGGCAGGCGTTGAATGGGCCTGCCGGGGCATTGGTGGCGGGAGAGGCCTGGGCCTTCTCCATCCCCGTGCTTGCAGGTGATGTGGTGACATTCTCGACCAATGTGAATACAACCAGCGGCGGCATCGAAGCGGCCTTCAGCCAGAAGCAATGAGCATCGCATACCCGCCGCCGCAGGGATCGCCAGTCGCATTGGGCGACGCCACGCCCGCCGATGTGCTATCCCCGGCCACGTTCTCCACGCCCACGCTGACCGGCGCGGCAGGAACAATGCCGAATCAGGGCGCACCAACCTTCAATCCCTCCACCGCCAATCAACCAATAGCCGCTGGTTACTATTCAGGCGGCACGGTAGCGGCAGTAACAGGATCAGCTACTGTGGCTGATGTGCTGACAGGTGCCACCTTCGCATCAGCGGCAGGAATCGGACTGGCAGGCACGATGCCCAACAACGGCGCGCCTACTCTTCAGCCAGGGGCGGCTATTGCGGCGGGGTACTATTCAGGCGGTGGGGCGGCAAGTGTGAAGGTGGCAGTGGGGTCAGCGACGCCATCGACTTCTACTGCTACTTTTTACGAGGTGGGCGGCACTGCCAACAGTAGTTTCTACCCACTGACAATCCCGGTCCCATCGGGTGCCGCAACGATAATCGCAGCATGGGGGATAGATGGCGGAACTGGGACTATGTATGTGACAGCAACGCCAAAAGGTTATGCAGATGGCGTCAACGCCGCATCTTTGGTCACGAACGGGGCAACATCTGGCGCGGGCACATGGCAATCCGGGGGGGCGTTGGAGCTGGGGGTGGCCGGAATAGTCGTCCCGATTAGCAAGAGTGCGGTGACTCTCACATACACGGTAATATACACGTAGGAGGTGCCTTCGTGACCGCAACGCAACTGTCCTTGGCCCAACAGATCGAGGCCCTGAAGCAGCAATATCAGGCCATCGTGGCGTCGGGGGCTGGGAACTATACCCAGCGCCAGATCAATGCTATGAATAACCTACATGCCCAGGCCGTCGCCTTGACGGATCAACTGCAGGCCGCTGGCTGGAGCGGCCCTAACCCAGAGGGGCAGGACGCTGCGTCCTGGGCTGCCACCATCGCTGGTGCGCAGGCATCTGGCACGGGAAGCGCGACCGCTACGGGTGGCGGCAGCGGCGGCAGCACCACCAGCGGCGGATCATCGGCAGTCTCGGGAACTGGTGGGGCCACGGTGTCGAACCTCGGAGGGGCCATTGGAAACTTCCTGAACGGCATCGGCAAAGGCATCAACACCTTCACCGGCAGCATCGGTCAGACCAGGGCGGCGCAGTGGTTCAATATCCTGCTCATCCCCATCATCGTGATCGCTGGAGCTGGCTTCCTGATGCACAGCTACTGGCACGGACCGGCCCGGAGCGGTCGCTGATGGCGAGGCGTAAGGGCCCAGAGGGCGGCCTGTCTGGGGCCTACCCCGTCTGGGGCGGGGGTGTGAGCGCGGGCCAGCTCCTGGGAGCAGGCGCTGGCGCTGGCGCCCTGGTAGGCATCGCTGAGGCCGGAAGCGGCCTGGGCCAGTCTATCAAGAAGGTGGGGACTGCCGTGGCATCGTCGGGCGGCGGCTCGCTTATCATGCTCGGCGCTCTCCTGGTGGGAGGCCTAGTCATTGGCGGCTTCCTGGTCCTGAAGTCCATATTCGGGAATCGCTAATCGCTGATGGGTCCAACGCAGCTCACCCTCTTGGAGCAGGCACAACTGGCCGGGTCAGCGGAGGGCCTGCCCATCGGTCTGCTGCCCGGCCAGATCGAGGTCGAAAGTAGGTGGAACCCGAACGCCGCTGGCCACAATAAGGGCGGCTCGGTGGACCGGGGTATCGCCCAGATCAACAGCGTGGCTCATCCCGAGATCACCGACGCCCAGGCCTATGACCCGGCATTCGCCATCCCGTGGATGGCAAAGGAAATGGCAGGCCTGATCGCCAGGTGCGGATCAGTCGTCGGCGGCTTGGAGGCGTACAACAGCGGCAGGTGCAGTGGTGACACCGGCTACGCATCAGCTGTCCTGGCGGCTGCCAAGCGGTATGGCTACCAGGGGCAGCCCTACCTGGTTGCCAAGGGTGCAGGCGGATCGGCCCAAGCGCCAGTCGGTATCAGCGCATCGGCCTACTCGCTGGCCCTGATATTTCTGAGCGTCGGGCTGCTGGTGCTGATCCTGTTCGGCGGCAGATCACGAAGGGAGGTGGCAGAAGGTGGCCAAGAGGAGTAGTCACGGACGGGCTTGTCGGTACTGTGGCAAGCACCACCGCACGATCAGCGGACGGGCAGCCTGCTACCGCAGGCACCATACCAAGCACCACAAGAGGGGGCGGCGATAGGAGTGATCTACCTGATGGCTGAACGCACGATCGTGACGCTGGCCTTCTTGGCGGTGTTCGTGGTGGCGATGCTCACGAATCACCTGACGGGCCAGGTGGAGATCATCCTGGCGGGCGGAATGGGCATGATAATGGCGGCTTGGTTCGGTGGTCACGCCATCAGCTCGGCCACCATCAACAGCAATCAGGCAGCCCAGGACCAGCAGGCTGCCAATGCACAGGCGAAGGCGGGAGGTGCATTCAACTGACGACAGAGCAGGCGGCATGGCTCATTGGCCTGAAGCCTCATTTGGACCAGGTGCAGACGGACACCGGCATCTATCCTGAGGTCACAGGCGCGCAGCTGTGCATCGAATCGGACTACGGCCAGAGCGTCCTCGCCAGGCAGTTCAATAACTTAGCGGGGTGTATGTGGGTGCCGGAGTCAATCGCCGAGGGGCAGACGCCGAACGGCGGCTACGCCAGGTACGCCAGCGTCGACCAGTTCTTCCTCGACTACACGCGCATCCTGAAGCTGCCCTACTATTCGGCGGTCCGCGCTGGACAGACACCGGAGGAGCAGGCCTACGCCCTCGGCGAATCGCCATACGCCAGCGGTCACTACATGGCCGGAGGCAAGAAGGGCCAGGCCTTGATTGACGTGATGGATCAGCAGAACTTCCCTTTGGCCTGGCCGCCAGCCACCACGCCAACGGAGCCAGTCGCTACGCGTGCTGAGCCCTCCACCACGCCGACTGAGCCAACGGCTACCACACCAACTGAGCCCACCGCACAGCCAGAGGCGGCAACGCTGTCGGCGCTCGTTACCGAGATGGATGAAATCTGGCTGAAGATCAAGGGTCTGCTGAAGGCGCAGGCCCTCTAGCGCCACAAAAACTGAAGGACCGCAGGGGTGCCTGCGGTCCTTCTATCGGCCCCCGCGAGCGAGCGAGGAGGTAACTCAATGGGAACACAGACACCGACTGATTGCAATAGCCCGGAATCGGAGGGTGCGGGGGCTTCCCCCGCTGTCCTTGTCCGGCCCCTTAGAATAACTCCGACAAGCCAGCAACAGAGCGGCTTGGGAGCCCTCCCTGTCCCTGCCCGAATCCTACCTGATGACCCTGTTCCGGGTGTTCCCAC
>JAJZKY010000228.1 GCA_021803885.1 Planctomycetota bacterium | reverse complement strand
TGGAATGGTCCATGGAATCACACCGGCTATAAAACCATGTACCAGAGGCATATATTTGGGCATATTCTGGGTGTTAGCCCCACCCGAGTCATTTCCCATTTTGTGGGCGTGAAACATATGCAGAATTTTACCGCGCTTAAGCACATAAAATCCCGACGCCGCCATCACAATACCGATGATGATGTAAACCCAAAAATTGAAGAGGGCATGCTGAGCAAAATTGGTCAAGGCAAAGTATGCCAGTTCCGACATAATTGAACGCTGGATGGTAAACGCCAGCGAAAACAAAAGCCCCGCCCGCATCCCGCCTTTCCAACTGTAGCTGCCAACGGCGTAGCTGAAGGTAATTGGCCAGGTGTGCTCATCCGGTGTGATTCCATGGACCATTCCAAGCAGAAATGCCGTCGCCAGAATCCCCAATATGCCAAAACCGACCCCTGTGGGATTCCATAGATTGACAGCCCCGGCAATCAACAAATGAAGGCTCATGATGGGCGTTTCCTTTCCGTGCGGACACTGGCCGCGTGGCGGGCATGCTGATGGCGGCTCAACGCACCCTGCGGCACGTGTTGACCACAATCCTCA
The DNA here is from genome assembly GCA_021803885.1 of Planctomycetota bacterium. Next base: position 6,497 of record JAJZKY010000228.1, on the reverse strand, counting down.
CATTGGTCTGCCTTTTCATAGCAACTCACGCACAGCAATTCGCCCGTCTTTTCAAATTCGCCAAGTCGTTCTCGATCGGCTGTTGGTAACTGCCGCACGATGGCTCGAAGTTTGGGGAGTACTGGCAGCGGCGTGTGACAACCCGAGCAACTGGCAAATTCAAGCTGCTTGAGTAACAGCTCAATTTCGTGCCCGCGATTGGCGTCAATGGTGCCTTTGCCGTTACAAAGCGGGCAAAGGTGTCCTAAAAAAGCGTAGACCGCATCGCGAATTAATTCGCTTTTATTTTTTACCCCCGACAGCAGGGCAGCGAGTTGGGCGTCCGCCTTGAACGCCACCACCTGATCTTTCAACGCTCTGCCGCGATCCTGATCACTCATAATTAAGGCACCTTTTAGAGGCCGCTATCCTGAGTTTAAGCACTCATAACACTTCCGTTATACATTGTATAACGTCAAGCGTAAGCGATCAACCATCCACGCCGCTCATTATCGGTGCATTTATCCGGCAACTTAAAACAAAGTTATACGGCGTAATACCGATGACTTTCGCCAATTTATGGTATCCTTCAACGCACTTCCATTGCTCAGATGGTGTACGTCGAGAGTGGCTGAAAAGTTTGAATTTATTGATTGAGAGGTTTAACACGTATGCCATCTGGAGCCGTCATCTTTGATTTTGATGGGGTGATTGCCAGCACCGAAGACCTGCATTTGCAGGGATATAACCATGCGTTGGCGGCTGCCGAAAAAGAACTGGGGCGACGCGTGCAGATACCACCGGATACGTATGTCCGTCGGTACATTGTTTACGGGTCGGTGGATGGATTTACCCACATGCTGGTAGATGCGGGAATTGAGCCAACAGCGGAGATAATTCGCCGGCTTTGCCTGCGAAAAAGCCAATTTCTTGAATCTCAACTCGGTTCTGTGGCCGAGCCGCTTCCCGGCATCCGCTCATTGCTGGCTTTTCTGGCTTCCATCGATGCCATCTGTGGCATTTGCAGCGGTGCCGGACGGGCTGAAATAAAGCCTTTGATCCAATCATTGGGCATTGCACAACATTTTAAAGTTATTGTATCCGCCGATGATGTTCGCCATGGCAAACCGCATCCGGAGGGTTATAAGAAGGCTTTTGCATTGCTTCAAGACCTGCGGCCGCAGTTGGATACCCAGCACGTGGTCGTTATTGAGGATACCCAAGGTGGAGCATCGGCGGCCAACGCGGCGGGGTTCCGAGTGCTTGGCGTGGCGACAACAAGCCCCATTGAATCGGTGCGGCGGTGGGCCACATGGGCCGTCGCTGATTTAACCCATCTGGATCATGCGCAGTTGGGTGGATGGTTAGGTTGTACCTCCAGGCCGAAGGCCTGATAAGTATCCCGGCATCTGCAGAAAGCCATCGGTACATGGCCAGCCGGACAAAAGTCGTATCACGGCCATCTGCTCTGGAAGGTCAATGTACCGCCACCTTGGCAGCCCGTTTCACGGGTTGTATGAGAAGCACCAATGGCATGCAGAGCAGGCACAGGACGCAGAGAAATCTGAATACATCCACATATGACAGAACGGACGCCTGGCGCTGCACCGTACCATAAATCATGCCAAGGGCCTGTTGATGAATGGTAGGGGCCGGCCCATGGGCACCAAGTGCCCTTTGTATCGTGCCAAGCCGAGACCGAAATGCCGAGTTGGTAGGCGTAACCCGATTGACGAGAGTGGTCTGCCATTGCTGACTGACTCTTACCAGCAGTGTGGTGGTGACCGATATGCCGACGGCACCACCAATGTTTCGCATCAGATTGTAAATGCTTGTCGCATTACCAATTTGGTCGCTGCGAAGTGTGCCCACGGCATTGGTGGTAAGAGGAATAAACAGCAAGCTGGTGGCAAAACCATTGATGATGATCGGCAGCGTGACGGTGAACTGCCCAATCTGCAAATCGATACCCCCCAGATAATAACTTGAAAGGGCAAGCGCCAATACTGCGGTCACCATCATGAAACGATTGTCAATGACATTGATGAGCCGCCCGGCGATTAAAATTCCGATAATCGATCCCAAACCGCGCGGACTAATTGCCAAACCGCTTTGCAGGGCGGGGTAGTCCATCACCGTTTGCAGAAACAGCGGCAATAGGGCGGTTGTGCCGTAGAGTACTGCACCAACCACGGTAATCATCGCCGTCCCGCAGAAAAAATTGCGGTTACCCAGCACTTTTAAATCGACAAGTGGGTTTTCATCGGTCAATTCCCACGCTACAAAAGCCAGAAAAGTAATAATGGTGAAAACCGCCAGCCACCGCATCCACACGGCACCGAACCAATCAACTTCCTGGCCTTTATCGAGCATAATCTGCAGCCCGGCGATCCAACTGGCCAGCAAAATAAAGCCGATACCGTCAAGCCGCCCTTTTTTGCCGCTTCTCAGATAGGGAGGATCTTCGACAAATACCTCGATCATCAGGAACGCGCAGATCGCAACAGGAATGTTGATATAAAAAACCCATCGCCACGAATAGGAATCGGTAAGCCAGCCACCCAGGGTCGGCCCGATTACCGGCGCAAAAATAACACCAAATGTATACATGGCCATCGCCTGACCGCGCTTTTCCGGCGGAAAACTTTCCAGCAGTATGGCCTGTGCACTTGGCTGGAGCGCACCTCCACCAGCGCCCTGAATGAGAAGTGAAATAATTAATATGGGAAAGTTGGGTGCCAGCCCGCAAAAAAGCGATCCCAATGCAAATACAACAATACAGCTCAACAGGAAGCGCTTGCGGCCAAACGTGCGGCTGAACCATCCTGTGGCCGTCAGCACCACCGCATTGGATATCAAATAACTGGTGAGTACCCATGTGGCGTCATCGGGCGTAATGGCCATCGAGCCGGCAATATGAGGAATTGCCACATTCGTGATTGAGGTATCAAGCACCTCCATGAATGTACCAAGCATTACCGCAATGGCGATGAGCCATGGATTGGACGATGGCGTCCACGGGCGGATCGATGGGGCGCTTGCTGCAGCGCTCATTTTTTGCTCCGCTTGCCAACCTGACCATGCGATGCCGACGGGTTACGTTTGCCTGCGGTACTTCGGCCGCCATGTGACGGTTCACGACTGGCTTCCGCGACCGAATCGATAAATTGGCGCAAAAGCTTTATTAAGGCATTCCTATCCCGTTGACCCAGAAGCTGAGATAAGTTTTCCACCTGGGCGAAATAGGCCGGCAGCAAAGCCTCCATCAGGCGCATCCCCTTGGGGGTGATGTTTACATGCGATACACGCTTATCTTTACGGCAGATTTTTCGCCGCACCAGTTTGGTCTGCACCAAACCCTCCAGCAAACCCGTCATGGTCGCCTGTCGTACGCCGCAGTCATGCGCCAACGTCGAAACGGCAACATGCCTGGGGTGTTCGCGAAGCAGACGCAGCAGGACCGAAAGCCGCCCGCGTGAGAGTTTTCTTCTCGCCAGCAGGGCTTCGACTGGCTGCAACATGTCGTTGACAGATCGAAGCAGCAGCAGATAGCATTCAATGGCTTCCAATTGGTCGCCCTTGTACTGCGGCAACAATCGCCGCAGGGCGTCATCCGACGGGAGCTCTCGCATGAATATCAGTGGCGAAACCATGTCGTAATAGTAAGGCACCTAAGTAAATTTGTCTATTGCGTCCCGTATTCTCTTCGTATCGCCCAATAAACACACCTCAACCCCCGGTTGCCACTTGATTTTACCGGCAAAAAGGCGAGAATCGAAACCGGTATGACCAGCAGGAAAAGGTGGTGAGTTCTATGGAGGCTATTGCCCGTTTACCCGATGACTTCAACCCCGCTGATGAATTTCCCATCACGCGCTCGTGGACATTTCTGAATCACGCCGCCGTTGCGCCCATCAGCCGATCCGCGCATCAGGCCGTGGTCGAATTTGCCGACCAGGCCATGCACGATGCCTACTTGACCGGGAAATGGTACACAAAGATTGAAGAGGTCAGAGAATCGGCGGCCGCACTGATTGGAGCTAAAAAATCTGAAATAGCCTTTGCCAAAAACACCAGTGAAGGTATCGCATTTGTGGCGGCGGGGCTTGAATGGCAAAAAGGTGATGAAATAGTCAGCACATCCGTCGGTTATCCCAGCATGGTCTATCCTTGGATGGATGTGGCACAGCGTTTTGGCGTTAAACATGTTGAACTTAATGAATCGCAGGGACGCTTTACTGCTCAGCAGGTGCTCGATGCCCTAACGCCACGTACACGCATGGTGGCGCTTTCGCATGTGGAATTTGCCAGTGGTTTCAGGCATGACTTGGCGCAGATTGGTCGCCATTGCCGGGATCGAGGTATTCTTTTTTGTGTGGATGCCATTCAATCGATCGGTGTTGTACCGGTGAATGTCGTTGAAATGAATATCGATTTCCTTTCCGCCGACGGCCACAAGTGGTTGCTGGCACCCGAGGGGGCGGCGATTTTTTATTGCCGTGAAGAGCTTACGTCTCTGTTGCGGCCGGAAATGGGCTGGATGAATGTCATCAATGCCAATGATTTTGGCAAGCGAGATTTTACGCTCAAACCAGATGCCCGCCGCTTTGAGTGCGGTTCGCATAATGTGCCCGGTGTGTTGGCTTTGGGGGCGTCTATTCGTCTTCTTCAGAGGATATCGTTGCCGCTGGTGCACCAACGTGTCTCGACGCTTACCGGGTATTTGCGCCAGCGGCTGGCGGAAAAAAAATATCGCGTCATATCCAGCGCACAACAGGGGGAAACCAGTGGTATAGTCGCGTTTGAATCGCCGCATGGGCCGCAGGCGCATGCTTCTATTGTGCATGAATTGGAACGCCAGCGAATCATCATCGCCGAACGGGTGGGGCGACTTCGGGCTTCACCGCATTTTTATAACAACTTTGCCGATATTGACCGGCTTATTGATGTGTTGCCAAGTTAAAACGTCTGAACTCAATAGCCGCCGGTCGGTGCCGTCAATCGGTTGTTCGCCTTTGAGAATAGTGCTACGGCTTAGAATAAATTCCGGTACACTATTAATGTCTAACGTTCGGGTGGAGCGCGTGTCATTCGCTTTGCCGTTTCAGGCACCCGATTGTAAAGGAGTGGAACGATGGCTTCTAAATGTCAGGTCTGGACGCTGGGTATTTTGCTTATCAGCTTGGCCGCCTCGCTTGGTGGATGCAGTCAAGGTGAGTGGTCCTCCATCTGGGTCGGGCTTACTACGCCGTCTCCCGGTGCCTATGAGTATTATTACGCTCCGGCCTACCGCTCATATTACTGCTATTACCCCAATCAGGGTTGGCAATACTTCCCCGGCCAACCGCCGCCGGGTGCGGTAATCTACGGCGGGTCGGTTGGGTATCTGCCACCCCCGGGGCCGGCCCCGTCGCAGATACAATTTTATTATGATCGAAATGAGAGATCGTACTACTATCACGGTCCTCAGAATCATTGGCACTACCTTCCGGGTCGCCCGCCACAGGGTGCCCCGCAATGGCGCGGGCGTGCGCCCCGTCGACGCGAATTGCCACCTCCTCCGGCCGGATGGCGGTATCGCGGCCGCCCGCAGCGTCAACAGCAGCAGCAATATCCCAATAATTATCAGCAGCAGGGGAATGGCCGGTATCAAAACAACGGAAATGGCGATGGCCAGTACGGACACTGACAGGCTCTTCCCAGCCGATCAAATTCTGCGAACAGTTAAGCTAAGCTTGCATTCCGCCCGCTAAAGCCGCCCAATTAAGTTCGGACGGCCGAACTACCGCGTACCATACAAAGTACCGCCTACGCGAGAAATCTTTGCGCGTGGCTTGCCCGACGGGTGAACCACGGCGGACGGAAAAAGCCGCGCGTAATAGAAACTGAACTGCAGCGAAAGTGGCATACCGATGTGCCCATCGCGCCACATGACTTGTGCTTCCCAGATGGGATGGCCGATCTTTACTGGTTAAGCCTGAACAGGGGAGATAGTCCCGGTGCTTGAGGAACTATGGGCCTTTGAGGCCTGCGTTTTTTGAGGCGTGGGGAAGTTGCCCATCACTGCGGCACCTTAATATTAATCCAATTGGACCAAATTTTCGGGTGCGCCAATTCAACACGCACGTGGTATATACCGCCTTGACTCATATCGTACTGGCAGCTCAAGTTAATCGGCACCGCGTATTGGTAGACCACGCTGGGCTTGAGCGTGTAGCTTTTCTTCGGCAATTTTTTCGGCGGGTGCTTCAGTAACCATTTGCCGTAGGCGGTAAGCGGAACTTGCTTGTGATTCAGTATCACGATGTAGCGCGGCTTCGGATTTTTGACCAACACGCCGCCATTGTATTCGTCGGGGCCTTCGATCTTCATCGCCCTGAAGTCCAGCAGCCGGTTGCCGGTAAGCCGCAAGGAAGCGCCGCCTTGCAAATCGCCGCGGAGGAATACCCAAACGCCCACCGGCTGGGTTTTCCCGGCATCTTCAAAACCGCCCAGACAAACCTGCATTCCGCCGTGGT
>JAJZKY010000227.1 GCA_021803885.1 Planctomycetota bacterium | reverse complement strand
GCTCCTACGCGGTGCGCCAAACACATATCAGCAAGGTGGTCATCGGACGACCAACTACCGGTACGGGTGGTATCAGTTCGCGCCATCCAATTTTAACGGACCCGCGGATTGCCATCTGGGATCAGCCGCCAGATATTGTTTCTGGAATTCTGGAAGCCGAGTGCCTCGCTCTATACGCGTAACCCAACCCCACTCCTTTTCAAGTAAGTGAGATTGTGACTTTTGTCATATGCAGCTCACTCTAAGAAAGTATCCTTAGAATTGGGAAGTGATATAATGCAAAGTTCATCCTCAAACAGCAATGAACGGGAAGTATCCATCGCTCGTCGATTGGTTGGAGAAGGGCAGCAGCTCGACAAAATGCAAGGACATTGGGTGCTTGCACGTGCCGGCAAACGCGTGCTGAGGCCAGGTGGGATTGAACTTACAAAGCGAATGCTCGATGCACTGGCAATTGGAACTCAGGATCGTGTGGTTGAGTTCGCTCCAGGACTCGGACACACGGCTCGAATGGTTCTAGCAAAGCATCCTTTGGCCTATTGTGGTGTGGAACGTGAACCTGCCGCAGCCGAACATCTGCGACGGGAGTTGGCGGAAACGAACGCCCAAGTCGTACTGGGTCATGCAGAAGAATCGGGGCTACCCAGAGCCAGCGCGAACATAGTCTACGGTGAAGCGATGCTAAGTATGCAGAATCACGAACAAAAGAATCGGATATTTGCCGAGGCCGTTCGTCTTCTTGCCGTTGGGGGGCGCTACGGGATCCACGAACTATGTCTCACTCCCGACAACATCTCAGGCGGTTTACGCCAAGAGATTCAAGCGGCAATGTCGAAAGAGATCCATGTGGGAGTACAGCCGCTAACCATTGCTGAATGGGTGAAATTATTCGAACAGAATAATCTAAACGTGACTTGGAGAAGCACCGTGCCGATGCATCTTCTGGAAGTGCGGCGCGTGTTGCAAGACGAAGGATTTAATGGTTGTTTGCGCATCGCTTTCCGTGTAGGTATGAATCCGGTTCTGAGACAAAGACTTTTTGCGATGCGGCGACTTTTCCGTAAATATGGAGAGTATCTCGAGGCCGTCTCACTCATCGGGCAGCGAGAGATTGGGAATGCGTAAATCGCTTCATCGGTGGTTCCAGGAAAGAACCTGACAAAGGCCGATAAAGTAGTAGATCCGAAACCAAAGCAGAATCTTTCAGACGTGTCAGGCCCTATCTTTGCCATCTTTCATTGAACAGGTCGAATACATCAGTCACATTCATTTGAAATATCTCCATAGTATTCTCCGGCAGAACCGGAGGCTTTGCTTTTCCCGGCGCGGGGTTACGAGAAACATGTGTTGGCCGCGTTAACGCACCAGAAGTCGATGATCTGCGGAGTGAGCGCATTGCTGCGCTCAGAATGGTCGAAGGTGATGGCGACGATTTCTTTCTTCTCTGTCATGAATAGAGTCCGATAAGCCATGCGACTCCCCAATGAAAGCACCAAGTGGAACGAATCGCGTTAACCGAGGAACGAGGCCTGCGTCATCTATTTCGTCTCATGACCTCTATCCTTCTCGTTGCCTTTCCAATCTACGGGCAATCCCCGCCTTTCCTCATCCACCAGCCAGCGCCGCAGTTGCAGGATGTCATTCGCGCGCGCGATTCCGATCGGCTTTGAAATTCCATGCGGCTCCACAATGATCACGTTCTCGACATCCTGTAACAACATGCTGCGGCTCACCCTGTCTACCAGTTCGCCAGGATGCGCCAACACGTAATCCTTTCGCGCCAGTTCCCGCATTTTGAAGTGATGATCGGGAGGCTCAACCCGCAGAAGATCGTGAGACTCGACGATGCCGACGAGAGATCCATCCGACTCAACAACGGGAAGTAAATCCAGCCCCTGCGGAGCAAAGTCGTGCAAGACGGTCCTTAGCTCGGCGTCCGCGGGGATGACGCTGAAATTCTTATGCATGACCTCGTCAATCCGCGCGCGCATCAGCACTGGCACGGAGTAGTCCTGCAACACAATCAGTCCGCGCTTCACTAGCTTGCCAGTCATGATCGAGTCTGGACTGAACAGGCGCACGAATCCGTCGGAAACCATGACGCAGACGATGAGCGGCAACAAGGAATTCGGATTGTGGCTCAACTCAAACAAAAACACAATGCTGGTGAACGGTGCGCGCGCGATGCCGGCAAAGACCGCGGCCATGGCCACCAGGGAATAAAAGGCCGGGTCGCTGACGAAGTGGGGAAAGAAATGCTGCCAGAACATTGCGTAGACTGCGCCAATGCCGCCGCCAACAATCAATGATGGAGCAAACACACCGCCCGTGGTGCCCGAGCCCAGAGAGATAACCAAGGCCCAGAACTTCGCTACCGAAATGCCAATCAAGTTCGCTACGGGGAGGCGGTCATTCAACATGCTGCGAATCGTGTCGTATCCCGTGCCAAACACCTGCGGATAAAAATATCCGATCGCACCGAGAATCAAGGCGCCAATGGCGGGCGCCCAGATCAGCGGGCGTCGAATGGGTAGATGATCGAAGAATTCTTCCAGCCAGAACAAGGAGCGAATCATGGCGATGCCGATCATGCCCATCAAAATGCCCATCAGCGCGAACAGCCATAGTTCGTTCATGTTGACGAGCTTAAAAGCGGGCGTCGGAAACAGCGGCGCCCACCCCGCAAAGTGAATGCGCACCCCCGTGGCCACAGCAGCGGCAAACGCTACTGGAATAAAGGAGCGCGCGCGAAATTCAAATAGCAAAAGCTCCACTGCTACCAGAATCCCCGCAAGTGGAGCGGTAAAGGTGGCCGCCATGCCCGCCGCCGCCCCGGCAGCCAGCAAAACTCGCCGGTAATATGGCGAAAGCCCGATGGCTTGCCCGAACAGCGACCCAAAGGCCGCTCCGGTTTGAATGATAGGCCCCTCAGCCCCGAACGGTCCGCCGGTACCAATGGCGAACGCGGTGGCCAACGGCTTCAGAATCGCAACGCGAAGACGCATTCGGCTTTGGCCGAAAAGGACTGCCTCCATGGCTTCTGGAATGCCATGACCCTTCAGCGTCGGTTCCCAGTAATGGACCATAAAACCAACCACCAACCCGCCAATAGGAGGAATGAGGATGACCCACAGACCAAGATGATTGTGAGCCGGATAGGTGATGGCGAACGACAGCCTGCCGTAAAAGAATATGTTGGTAAAGAGGTAGATGAGTTCCAGCAGCCCTTGCGCAACTAGGCCCCCAATCAGGCCCACCAGAAGCGCGTAAGCAGACACTTTGACTACTTCCGGCTCCAGTGCCACGCCGAAGAAGCCTTTTTTCGGCAGCTTTTCATCGGCAGGGATTGTAGTATCGGAGTCGGGTAAGTCGGTCATCGAAGACCTCCAACCATCAAGCTCGAACGTTTTTTGTACTTGTCAGCGTGACCAGTCTTTCATGCGCATTCGCCACGACAAATTGTCATCTCCACCGCACGGACAACCATCTGCATAAACTGCTGAAATCAAGTGCTAGCGGGCTCATACGCCAGCTCTTTGGCTCCGCCGCCGCGCATCTTCAAGACCGACAAAATATCGGTCTTCGTCAGAATGCCGATCAGGTTGCCATCCGCCGAAGTCACCAGAAGCATGTGGTAGTCCTGCTCGCTGAGCAGCAGCCGTAGAGCTTCCGTAACGTCGCAGTCGGGAGGAATTGTCTTGATATTCTTTTCGGCAACGTCTTCAACCTTCTTCGTTGTCCACTCCCGGGGGGGAATGACCCCGAGCGACGAAACCAACATAATTCCAATAATGGAGCCATCTTTTAAAACCGGAAATGCAATGTGCCTGTGATGTCTGCTAACGTCGTCCGCAAATTCCCGCAAAGTGGAAGAGGCCACGGCGGAAACCACGCTTTGCTGCATCACTTCCGCCACCGAAATATTCTTTAGTTCCTGGATGCGCACGCCTTCGTGCAGGCGCTGGTCCCCGGAGGCTGAAGCTTCCCCGGAAATTGCGTAGGCTACGGCTGCGCCGATCAGTGCGGGAACGATGAAAGCATGGCCGCCGGTGGCTTCCGCAACGAACACAACTGCGGCCAGCGGTGTTTTGTATCCTGCAGCGATAAATGCAGCCATACCAACCGCGGCATACAGTTCAACAGAACTGGAATGGACAATCGACTGCGCGAAGGCAGTCCCGAAACTGCCTCCAGTAAGAAACAGCGGAACAAACATGGCGCTGACGCCGCCACTGGCAAGTGTAAACACGGTTGCCGCCAGCTTGATCACGCCGAACACAACCAGCTCTAGGCTGCTGTGATGCCGGCTCAGGATTTGCCCCACCGCTTCATAATTCGGCCCCAGCGGCACCAAAGGCCCATGAAACATCATCAGAAATAGGAGCCCGCAGACTCCTGTGAAAAAGCCTCCTATCGTCAGTTTGAGCCAGTGCGGAATTCCCCAGTGGACCATGAAGACGCGCGCCCGCCGAAAGGTGATGGTGAAGGCCATGGCGACGAGACCGATGAGAACGCCGAGCAGCGCGCACCAGGCAAGATCACGGCCCGTGAAGGAGGTTGCGCTGGCAAAGTTGAACAGTGGTGCGGCACCAAGAAAGAAGGCCAGCGTTACATACGAAACCACCGAAGCAATCAGCGACGGCAGCAGTGCCTCATGCGCCAGGTCATCTTTGTAGGGCATTTCGAGTGCAAAGACGAGACCCGTCATGGGGGCGCGAAATACGGCTGCCATGCCGGCCGCAGCACCGCTGATCAGCATAATCCGGCGATCTCGCGGTTCTAACCCGAAGCGCCGCAACATCGCCCACAGCCACGATCCAATCGCTCCACCGCCGTAGATACTTGGCCCCTCAAGAGCTGCGCTGCCGCCAAATCCAACCGTAGTAATTGCCGCCAATATTTTCGGCAAAAACGAACGAACGTCGATGTCGCCCTGGTGCTCGTGATACGAACGAATGATCTCTTCCGTCGAATGTTCGTTCGGATCCGGAGTGAGAAATTGCATGATGAGACCCGTCGCTGCGAAGGCCCCTGTCATCAGCGGAAGAATCGTCCACGGTCGCCGCAGGAAAAGGTGCAGCACAGGAGGCCACAGCTCTTTCAGAATGATGACCGCGATGGCGGTCACTGCGAGACCCGTAGTGACGCCGATGATGGGTGCGATGAGAAGCCATTTATGCAGGTCGCGCGTATAGGTGGCGGCCAAGTCTTCCGCGACCATGGGGAAGTATTTGCGCAGCAGTGGATGTTCAACGATCCGGGCAGCTAACTTTCCATTTGGTTTTGTATAGGTCATTCCGGCCCCTGAAAAATTCTTTGTCGAAGTCTTTTATCGCTGGCTCTGGCTTTGCAAAACATTCTTCAGCGCCCTGATCAGACGCGGGGCCTGCGAATTGAGTTCCAGCAGATGAGCGTGCGACAGACGATCCAGCACCTTTTGACCGCGACGAGTGGTTTGCAGGCAAACGCAACGGCGATCTTCCGGATCCGTCGCACGCTGCAGCAAACCTTCTTTTTCGCAGCGATCGACCAGTTCCACGACACTGTTGTGTTTTAGTCCCAGCACTTCGGCTGCGTACGTGATCGACGGGGAATGGTTGGCGGGTACTCCGGCCACTGCCAGCAAAAGCTGGTGCTGCTGCGGGTGCAGGCCCGCGTCGTTTGCGGTATTTTCACTGACCAGTAAAAATTTGCGTAACTGACGGCGGAATTCCGCCAACGCTTGATGGAGGGCCCGGTTGGGGTCTTGCTTCCTGAGTCGGTCATTCATCATCTCATTATATCGCGTCACGATATATACTGACAGTAATCGATATCGCTTGCCTTGCACATTTACCGCGTTATGGTCTGCCTCGGCGACTGTCCTGCGGAGGGATAGCTACAGTTCTCTCTGACACCACCTGCCGCATCCACGACTGCCGAGCGTTACGCTGGTGAGTCCTTCGCACCTTTGGCATGTGCCAGCATTTCGGCAAATCCTTTTCGGAGCGGTCTTCTATGCCAGAGCGACCGATCAGTGGCAGACCCAGGTACCTTTCGTGATCTATACGGAGCGGTACCCGCATGCAAACGAGGTAACACATCCATGCCGGTGAGCCGCTGCAAATGTGTGTTCCCGTATGAAGACTTATTTGCGCGTTACCTCGAATTCCGCCCGATGGCTACGATTGCGTCGCGATCCAAAAGTTGGCTCGCCTGTGGGAACACGGCTGTCTCCTCCGTCTGAATATGCTCAGCGTAGAGATGCCGGGGCAAGCTGGTTTTGACGAGAGGGATTGCCGATCTTCTGGGCTCAACGTCCCTATTGAGATCCATTCCGAATAGAGGCGATCCAGGGCCTCGTGCAGCTCGTTAGCTTCGCGATGATCGGCTTAAGCGCCATCGGGCCTGGACCACAAGACCCTTGACAGGCGCAGTACGATCATACAAAAGAGCGTCAGGACTGCGGCAAGCATAGCTCGCGGATAGAGCCCGGTGGCACGAAAGAATTCGACAACGAGGACCAGGCTGGCCAGGACAAGCAATGTCACCGACATGGCTCGATGGAACCGTTGCATTCCATATTGCAAGCCGCTCGTATTCTTGCGTTCGATCTCACGCCCCTTGTTGGAATCGGTGCAGCCCGGCTTGCTCCTGCAAGCGTTGCAGGCGGACGCAGGCGCCCGATAGACCACCGTTCCCTTCGCGGCATCGGCAAAAACCGGGAAGAGGTGCTGCTCCTCCGGACATCTCCAGATATCCCGGTCTGGATGATAGGTGAAACCAATGGTACTGATGCTCAATGACCGACGGTGAGCATGACGCGCCGCCAGCTCCAGTAGAAGGGCGATCAGGGCTAGAAAAATTGCGTATCCCAGCATCAGAAGGAATTCGAGCGATACGCGTAGCACAGCTCAGCGCTCCTGCGACTGGGCGACAACGTCTGTAAAGAGGACGTCCTTCGACTCCTCTGTCGGGGTTCCTCTCTTCATGTAGCGAATTCCCAATAGGGAAAGGTAGAGAATCGGAAGCGTGCCTCCCATGATGAAGACGACATCGCCGGGCATCCGCATCCATTCCAGCACCGCATTGGCGCGATTGCCGATGTAGTTGA
>JAJZKY010000226.1 GCA_021803885.1 Planctomycetota bacterium | reverse complement strand
TCAATAGCGGCAGTAATGTCACTATCGGCAGTGGCGTTACAATAACCATGGGGAGTGCCACTTACAGTGGCGGCGGCTATGGCGGTTACGGCCCCCCGGGCTTTGGCTCTAATAGCACCACCAACGTCACAATTAACGGCAACCTGATCAGCGATGGTGCCATTACATCGGCGGGTGGCGATGTGACCGTCGCCGGATCCGGTACGCTGACCAATTCCGGAGGAATCACCGTTGGAACCAACGGATCAACGGCCGCCAATAACACCTTCAACATAACCACCAACGTGCAGAGTTATGCCGCATTCAACGCCAACGGTGGAGTAACCGATTTCAGCAGCGGCACCAGCACACTGGATGCCGGGACGGCGTTGGAAGCCTCGGCGGGCGGAACCCTTGAACTAACCGGCGGAACGCTGGCGGTGGATGCGGCGGTTAGCACCAACAACTTGACGATTACGAACGGTGGCACGTTGACTGGGAACAGCAGCGGCTCGCTGACGCTCACGGGCACGATGACATGGAACGGGGGAACCATTTCCGGATTGCCGGTGACGGTAGCCAATGGAGCGGTGTTGACGACCGACTCCGGCGGTCAGAGCGATACACTTACCGGGACCACACTGACGATCGCGGCTGGCGGGAGTGCATCGCTGGGCGATTCCGGACTGTACATGGACAGCGGTTCGCAGATAAACAACTACGGGACGTTCCAGATTCCGACGGTTGGTACCGACAGCACCACTCTTTACAGCGACGGCAGCAGCGGCCTGGCGTTCAACAATTATGGCCTGTTGGAGCAAACCGGTGGAACCGGGGCGGCAATATTTAATTCCAACGGTATCTCCGGTGTGGCATTGAACAACAGCGGCACGGTGCAGGTGGATACAGGCACAGTGGCGATTCAAGGCGGCGGCACGGCCACCGGGACGTTCAACGCCTCCGGCGGCACCATCAATTTTGAAGGCTATCCCAGTAACATCACCTATACGCTTAACACCGGTACCACATTGGAGGCCTCCGGCGGCGGCACCATTGAGCTTACCCAGGGTACCTTGGCAGTGGATGCGGCGGTCAGCACCAATAATCTCACAATCTCCGGTGGAACTCTTACCGGGAATTCAAGCGGTTCCTTGACCCTTACTGGCACTGCCGCGTGGAACGGGGGAACAATTTCCGGTTTGCCGGTGACAGTAGGCAATGGAGCGGTGTTGACGACCGACTCCGGTGGGCAGGGTGGAGTACTTACCGGAACCACGCTGACGGTCGCGGTTGGCGGGATAGTTTCGCTAGGCGATTCCGGCCTGAACATGGACAGTGGTTCCCAGATCGACAATTACGGCACGTTCCAGATTCCGACGGTTGCGACTTATAGCACCAGTTTAAACAGCGATGGCAGCAGCGGCTTGGCGTTCAACAATTATGGCCTGCTGGAGAAAACTGGTGGAACCGGGGCGGCAATATTTAATTCCAACGGTATCGCCGGCGTGGCGCTAAACAACAGCGGAACAGTACAAGTGGATACCGGCACAGTGGAGATTCAAGGCGGGGGGACGGACACTGGAACATTCAACGCCTTTGGCGGAACTGTGGAATTTACGTACTACGAAACCAGCACGCTGGATGCCGGGACGGTATTGGAAGCCTCGGCGGGAGGAACCATTGAACTAACTAGCGGAACGCTGGCGGTGGATGCGGCGGTAAGCACCAACAATCTGACGTTCGCTGGCGGCACGCTGACCGGGAACAGCAGTGGCTCTTTGACGCTCACGGGCACAGCCACATGGAACGGGGGAACCATTTCAGCACTGCCGGTGACGGTAGCCAATGGGGCGGTGTTGACGACCGACTCCGGCGGTCAGAGCGGAGTGCTTACCGGGACCACGCTGACGGTTTTGGCTGGCGGAACCGTTTCGTTGGGGGATTCCGGACTGTACATGGACAGTGGTTCCCAGATCGACAATTACGGAATATTCCAAATCATAACGATTGCCAGTGCTACCACGGGATTCTATGCCGACGGCAGCGCTGGCTTGACGTTCAATAACCAAGCTGGCGGAACACTGGACGTGTCGGGGAGTGCATCGGGATCGGCCATGTTTGAGGACAACGGATCAAGCGGCACTGGCGTGCAGTTCAACAACGCGGGGACCGTCAATGTTAGCTCCAGCACACTGGGAATCAAGGAGGGTGGAACCGACAGCGGGATCTTTAACGCCGACGGTGGAATCATTGACTTCGGGGAGGGCTGGTCGACGCTTAATACGTTTAATGCCGGTACATTATTGGAGGTATCCGGCGCGGGGGTAATTAAGGAGGATTATGCGACGTTGTTAATCAACGCGCCCATAAATGCCAATTATTTGGATATTATCGGGGGGACGGTCGAAGGCAATGGCACCAACGGATCCTTGACGCTCACCACCGAGGGCGGTGTCGCGGGTGTGGCATTTTGGGACGGCGGAACAATTTCCAAATTAGCATGGAACGTGGCGGCAGGGGCGACGTTGACAATTGGGGATTCCAATACGTCAACATTTTCAGATGGTGACCTGACAATAGAAGATGGCGGAACCGTAGACTTTGGCGCACAGGGCCTGAACATAGCCAGCGGTTCGCAAATCGACAACCAATACGGCGGAACATTTGACGCCGTGGGAGACGGCACGCTGAACCCAACTGACACAACCAATATGGTATTTACCAACGACGGCCTATTGGAGAAAACCGGCGGCACCGGTTCAATTGGCACGATTATCGAGATCACACTGCTGAACAACAGCGACGGTGAGATTAATGTCGCTTCGGGAATCCTGGAGTTTGCCGACGGCGGAACCGACAGTGGGATCGTCCGCGCCACTGGGGGAATTGCGGATTTTGCCGGTGGAACTATGACGGTGACTGTCGGAGCTCCCCTGTTGACTGCGGGAATCGGCCAAATCGAACTTGGCGGTGGCACGCTTTTCCTGGATTCCACAGTTTACGCGAATAACTGGATATTCAGTGGCGGCACCCTGGCCGGAGCCAGCGGCGCAGACTTCATCGTCACCGGTACGCTCTCATGGTCGACCGCCACTGTGACCATCCCCATGGAGGTATCGTCGGCAGCCACGTTGGTACTGTATCCCGGTGGCACGCTGGATGGCACGGGGTTGACCAACAACGGCGTGATATCCGTTCAGAATGATGGTTCGCTGAAACTCAATGATTCCGCCGTGATATTGAACGACACCACGACTCAGCCTGGATTTCCCGCGCTTCCGCCGGGCAGTATCGGTACGGAGTTTGTGGGTGCCTCCGCCGGCAACGGTATTATTGAAATAGCCGGTAGCGGCAGCTTCACCAGCGACACCAGCAGCACCCAAATTATCAACGGTGGCGCGATCGAAGTCTATGGCAATACCGGCTCGTTGTTCAATATCACGACCACCCTAAAGAATTATGGTACTTTGGGTGCCGTCACCGGCGAACTGGAAATCGGCGGGGGCGGATACCTCGGCGGCACACTGGCCGCCACCAGCGGGGGCATTTTGTACTTTAATGCTGGCAACGCCCTCAGCTTCGCGCTCGGTAACCTCCAAGCCCTGACCTCAGTCAACGGCACCGATAGCGGCTACATTCTGGTAGATTCCACCATTTCAATTTCCGGCAACCTTGCCATCAATACACCGGCGACCGCACCATCCACAAATGGACTTCCGGGTGCCTACATCGCGCCCAGCGCCACGATCTGGTTTCTGGGCGCGCCCGCGATGCCTATCGCCGCCAAGGCGGTATTGACAATTGGTGAAAATGTTACCTTGGAGGGCGATGTCGGTTTTAGCGGACCGGTATACCCAAATGCCCCCCAAAATACCGCTACCGTGGCTGGCCAGGGCCAAATTTTGGTAGCCACCCAATCTGAACTCAATGCTCTGCACCCACCAGTAACTTCGGTCAGCAACGGCGGATATACCAACAGTAGCGGCAATTACGTGGCCTATCCGCCGACGATTGACTATCCGCCATTTTCGGTCACATGCAGCAACGGGCTTATGTCAACCGGCGTCACCGAACCCAGCCCCACTCCGCCCGCGCAGAGTATCCTCGGCGACGCTCAAGCGATCTCCCCCACGGAGGTGGTTTTTGGCTGGGCCGATATGCCCACCGGCAGTGGCTATACCTACAACATCTCGTATTCCGCGGATGGCGCGAACTTTACGACCGTCGCGACAACGCTGCCACAAGGTAACTATTATGTATTTGAAAATCTCCAACCGGGTACCAATTATCATTTCCGGATCGAAGCGATCTCGCCCAATGGCACCATCACAGCCTGGCAGTCAAATCCCACACTGACTTACGGAGCTCCAACCCTCACTGGCTTGGGTACTGCGGTATCAACCGACCAGGCTGGTTACTATCAGATTACCGGCATCACGGACACGGCTGGCAACGCCGTTTCCCCCTCGGAATATGCCGGAAGGATCATCTATGCGGGCTCGCCGCAGGGGGCAGCGCTCAAGGCCGCGCAAAATTTACTTACCACAGTCACGGTCATGCTCCCGTATTACGATCTGAATGGTAATCTCCAGTATTACGGCCCCGTAATCGAAAACGTCGTCGCCCAAGATCCCTTCGGGCAGTATAGCGTGGGGGTTACCACGGCCAGCGCCATCATCGGTGGCGTGTATAGCGGTATTCCGGTTTATGTTAACAGCTATTACAATGGCGAAAAGGTGCTCGCGTTTGAGGGAAGCAAGTATGCTGTATCGCTTGATGGTAGCCCGCTGCTTGCATACAACCAATACCTCTTCGAATCGCTTGGCGGCCCGAGCACGCAATACGTTATTTCTATGATACCCTACAACCCCACCACCCCAGCACCGAAGGGCGAGGGTGACCCCATCCTCGATTCCACCGGTGCCACGCAAATTGTGAACACCGACCTGACCGCTGGCGGATTTACCGGCGCATGGAGCATCACACGCAACTGGACCCCAGACGCATCGCTTGTTCCAGATAACACCTTCGGCAATAGCTGGATGAATCAAAGTCAAACCTACCTGCAGGAATTTGTCGGCGAAAGTGATGCTAATCCCGATATAATGTTGATCCACAGCAGCTATTGGCAAACCACCTTTAATTATAACTCCACTGCTAATGCCTACTCCGCCCAAGGCGCATCAACTGATACACTCGTCCATGATACCGCCAACGGAACTTATATCTGGACGGATCAAAGCGGTGCTGACGGCAATCCCATCGGATCCCAACGTATTTACTATGACTTCTCACCCGCAGTACCCACCTACCTGCAGGGCAAACTCAAGGAATATCTGGACCCCTTTGGTAACGCGATCAATCTGACTTACAACAATGTCGGCCAACTCACCACCGTCACCCAAACCGACGCCGCCGGGGATACGGAAACATTTGCCTACACCTACAATATCGATGGCCAGATTTCCCTGATCCAGCAATCCATCCAGCGCGTCGGTGATTCCGCCCCCACGGTTTTCCGCCAGGCTGCGTACAGCTATTATCAGGGCACCTATACCGGCAGTGATGCTTACGGCAACTTCGGCGATTTAAAGACCGTCACCATTGAAGATGGCAGCGGCAATGTGCTAAGCGAGGACTATTACCGCTATTACACACCCGCTGATCTCAACGCCGGTGCCCAGGGTTATGTCGGTGCCCTCATGTACAGCTTCTCGGCAGACAGTTTCACCAAGCTCGCCGCCGCGTTTACCGATCCATTTACCGCCAGCGACGCCCAGATCGCCCCCTATGCCGATGAAGCCTACACTTGGAACAACCAGCGGCAGGTGGTCGGTGAAGTGGTTGGCTCCATGGGAGCTTCCGCCAATCTTGGCCAGGGAACTTATGCCTTCAGCTACACCTTTAACCCCGCCCTGCAATCCATGACCTACAGCAACATCAATTACAACACATGGATAACACAAGCCACGGAAACTTTGCCCGATGGCAACGAAAACCTTGTGTACGTCAACATTGATGGCAATGCGATATTGGACATCAACAACACGTCAAGCGATCCCGGAAATCCCGCCAATGTCGGGAAAAATTGGATCACCGGATACCAATATGACAGCAATGGCCGATTGATCGACACGATCTCCCCCTCCGCTATCAATCTCAACGCGTCAATACTCAACGGTGCCACCACCGTGCCGCAACTTGAGGTTGCGTTGAGCCAATACGCCGACGCCGGCCTATCCGAAGGGCTTATTCAAGCCAACACTGGCCTGATTATATCCAGCACCTATTACAGCGCCACCACCGCAACGGGCACTGCCGCCGGCGGTGTAATCGGCTACCTTGAAGCCGATTATGTCCAGCAGGGCAGCAGCGGCACGCCCATTGAGCAGGATTCCTATACCTATATCGCCCACACCAATTACTCCGGCACCACCATTTATCCCGAAGCGAGCTACACCCAATACCAAAGCTCCGCCAACAACGGATCAACCCCTGAAACCACAATCTACAGTTATTCCTGGCAGAATAACGCCGGCAATCTGCCCACCAATCAGATCGCCGACCTGACCACCACCAATCCTGTGGTCTCCACCAGCCAGAATGGCTCCGGAACCGCCACCAGCAACCAGACTGTTTATAACCAGTTCGGCCAGGCGGTGTGGACCATGGATGAAAAAGGCTACATCACCTACACCGCGTATGACAACGCCACCGGTGCGGTTATTCAGAGCGTTCAGGATGTCAACACCGCTAAGGTTGGCCTTCTGGCTAACTACAATGGCACCTCCTTTAATCCTTCTATCGGCTATAACCAATACGGCGTGCCGCAATTGCCCTCCGGTTGGGCCACACCTGCGGGAGGAGGCTTAAATCTGGTCACCAGTTATACCGTTGATAACCTGGGCCGCCCCATAATGGCCGTCAGCCCAAACGGCAATCTCACACTCTACGTGTATGACGATGTGAACCACGCGGTTTTTAGCCTTCCCGGAGTAATAGTGGTTATGCCGGAGGTGGTTTTCGGCCAGACCGGGTTCTACGCAGGCGTATCCGTCACCGGCCCAGTCACCATGACGCGCACGCAGATACCGTACAGCTACACCGCAAATGGCCAGACGTTGGAAGGCACATACACCGAAACCATTACGTTCAGGGGTTGA
>JAJZKY010000225.1 GCA_021803885.1 Planctomycetota bacterium | reverse complement strand
TTGAGGACTACCTCGCGCGGGGCTTCACGCCTAGACAGTCAATAGCTTGTCTTGTGCATCACTACAGGCGGTTAAAAACCGTCTTTCCCGCTGTCCCCTTGCGGAAGATCTTGAACGAGAACGTTGTACTCCATCGGACATTGCATCATGGCAGTCTCCTAGCCCTGACCATTGGGCTTTCCAGAAACTGCGATAAAGAGGGGGAGTTGTCGCTAATCCTCAAGATCGACAATCTAGTCATTTGCACTCTCGCATTCACAATTATTCCGGGATGGGTGGTAGGCATAGACGCTGCTGAGACGATATTGATCTCTCGACTTCAGGGTGCGGCGGGTTCCTATCCCCAACAAATCCGGGTTGCAGCGGGAGCCTTTCACGGAGTTCAACCTCGCCAGTTACTTATGTCTGCGGTCGAGGGTATCGCAATTGCATTGAAGATTGGGGAAGTGACATCCGTACCTTCAGTTCGGCAGAGTTCATTTTCGGAAGAGTTCGCCGAAACCTTCGATAGAAATTACGACAGATTCTTCGGAGCATTCGGAATGAAGAGGCTTTCGTCGGGCTTTTGGAGAGCAGAAGTTCCCATTTGGGTAAAGCCGATGTCGGACGTCAAGAGTAGTCATCGAAGCACGGCAAAGAGAAGACGAGCAGTGAAAGGACAGGTTCGGGGAGCCTGTGCAGAGGTTCTTTGTGGATCAAATGCTCCGACAATGCTGACCTGATCTGAGTGATTCATGAGGCCGGAACAAGAGAGGAGTTTCCTCAATCAGTATTTCGTATGCTGGGAAAAAGCATGAGAGAACAGGTTTGCATTTGCGTCGTTGGTTCGGGGTATGTCGGGCTCGTAGCGGCGGCCTGCTTTGCGGAGTTGGGGCACCGTGTGGTGTGCGTGGACAATGACGAGACCAAGGTGCAGATGTTGCGCGATGGTGGGGTTCCGATATACGAGGAGTATCTGCCGGAGCTGCTGGACCGCCATCGTGGTGACCGGCTGGAGTTCACGGGGAACTTGGGTGTGGCGACGCACGGTGCGCAGGTGATCTTCATCGCTGTCGGCACGCCGCAGAGCCAGACCGGTAGTGCGGACTTGTCAAACGTCGATGCGGTGGCGAGTGAGATTGCGCGGTCGATTGACGACTACAAAGTGATCGTGGAGAAGAGTACGGTCCCGGTCTACACGAATGAGTGGATTCGAAGGGTGATGGGGAGGAACGGTGTGCCGCAAAGACTGTTCGATGTGGCTTCGAATCCTGAGTTTCTACGCGAAGGGACGGCGGTGACGGACTTTCTGCATCCGGATCGAATCGTCGTGGGGACGCAGACGGAACGGGCGGCGAAGTTGCTGCAGCGAATCCACGAACCACTAACATCGGGCGCCTACTATCAGGCGGAATCCGCAATTCCTGGGGCGCGGACGGCGGATGATCCCCCGCCGTTGCTGTTGACTTCGACGAAAGCGGCGGAGATCATCAAGCACGCGTCGAATGCATTTCTGGCGACGAAGATTTCGTTTATTAATGTGGTGGCCAATCTATGTGAGGCGGCGGGCGCGGATGTAGAGGAAGTGGCGCGAGGCATGGGCATGGACAGCCGTATCGGACCAAGGTTCTTGCAGGCGGGGATCGGGTACGGCGGGTCGTGTTTCCCGAAGGACGTGGCCGCGTTTCGACATGTGGCCGGACAGATGAAACTGGATTTCGGTCTGTTGCGCGAAGTGGAGAAGATCAACGCAGAGCAACGGCAGAGGTTCGTCCGCAAGGTGCGGTCGGCGCTGTGGACTTTTCGAGGAAAGAAGATCGCGGTATTGGGGTTGGCATTCAAGGGAGGGACGGATGACATTCGGGAGTCGCCGGCGCTGGATGTGGTGAAGCAGATGCTCCACGAGGGAGCGATGGTGCGGGCGTATGATCCGGCGGCAACCGAGCGGGCAAGGGAAGTGATTCCGGCTGGGTCGCAGATGGAGTATGTGGAGGATATGTATGTTGCGGCCGAGGATGCGGATGCGGTGGTGATCCTGAATGACTGGCAGGAGTTTGCCGAACTGGACCTGCAACGATTGCGGGCGATGCTGCGCTATCCAATTATGGTTGACGCCCGGAACCTTTATGACCCTGCATCTATGGCGGAGTTGGGGTTCTCCTATCTGAGTGTTGGACGGTCGGAGGTTTCACCGGTCTCGCTTCGCGAGCGCGGTGGGCATACCATACTTCTTCCTCAGATTGCGTGAGTAGTCTATGCGGCAATCGGGCGCCGAGCTTTGCCAGGGGTGCACTTTAAGTCTTGCCATGGAGCCTTGTTTGACGTGACATAGCGCGGGAGTGCCCGTCAGCTCTTCAATTCGGAATGTGTGACTGACTCTCGGTCAGCCGCATCTTTGCTGGTCAACTCGTAAAAACGATTATGTGACAGCGGCCACGTGCGCGACACGCGTGCCGCTTTTTCTATTTCTAGGTGCTATGGCCCGGAATAGACGGGCCGCTATCCCCTGCTCTCCACGCGCATCAATCTCGCCGTTTCTTCTTCGGGGACCCAGCACATGCCCTTTGGGATTGAGGATCTCCACTGTTAGATGCCCAGCGCCTCCGCGAGCTAAGTGGTAGGGAATGGTGACATGCAGAGTTCCGTGCGAGTCAGTGGCGGTGAGTTCTAGCGCCTGGGCCTGAGCTACCAGACACAGGCCGGTAATAACCAGCATGAAAAGGGCGAAGCAGCGCAGAAGACGGAGAGAACAGCGAGGACTGGTCATGATCATGTACGATCTCCTCTTCGCAGCCAGCAGAGTTACGCGCCGGCTGCATGCGGCTTCCGCTTGCGACTGGCGGAGGAGCCGTTCTGTAGAGGAGAACGACGAGTCAAAAGAAACTTGCACAGAAAATTTGAAAATGTTTTCTTGGGGCAGCGGATCTCAGGGCTCGATGTTGTTATTTGCGCTTCCAGGTGAGGCCGTCAGAGCTGATCCAGTGGACCCCGTCTTGTGTGGTGATCTCGAAGACCGATGGTGCGCCGGCTTTGGTTGGATGTTCCGGATGGGTTGGAGGCGGTGCGATGGAGGTCTTGGGCTGTGGCGGTGGAGCGACGGTTACAGACTGCGAGGCAGCGCTGACGCGCAGGGTGAGGTTCACGACAGCCTGTGCCGATGCGGTAGCCGAGACGGCGGGAATGGACTCGGTCATGAATCCGAGTGAGCGAGCTTCCACGGTATACGTTCCGGGCGCGAGGTCTGGGACGATGTAGCGGCCCTGGCTGTCTGTACGTACTACGTGAGAGACGTGAATGGCGGCCTGCGTAACGACGACCGTGGCGTCTGGAATTGGGGATCCGGTGGGATCGAAGACCCTTCCCTTGATAGTCGCGGGGTTCTTGATAGATTGCAGTTTGGCCGGGTTTGCTCCGGTAATGAATGAGGGCTGCGTGGGAATCCCTCCCGCGCCTGCCACGCCCTGAGCCTGCGATGACGGAGGGTGGAAAGAGACCAGGCTGACCTTGACCGGATGGCTCTTCCAGGGCGCCGCGACGGCTTTCCAGTGAATTCCGGAATCCGTACTCAAGAACAAGGAGTGCGCCGTGTCTATGGCGAGCATTTTGCTTCCGCGTGCTGCGAACGACAGAACGGGAAGGCCGCTGGGCAAAGGATGAACCGGTGGTGCGCCCTGAAGCAAGGCATCGGAGGCCAAGTGGTTTGCCGCGCCGGAGGGAGTGGGTTGGGATCCGGTACCTAAGCCTTCTCCGTGGCCAATGCCACCGAGGAGGCCCCCAACGGTCTGTCCCCTCGCAGCCAGTGGCCTGGGGTTTGCTTTTGCAAGGGTGGAAGGCGTCTGTGGCGTGCGGGACGACCGTATGGCGGTCGGCTGTTGGAGGACGTTCTGGAGAGCTACCTCGGCGTCGGCCCCGGCGATACCAGATTGCTTATGATTCGGCGGTGGAAGTTTCGGGGTTGCCTCGTGCAGTTGGTTCCGGGCCAGCACATTCCCGCGCTCTTCTTGCGGCGTTGTTTGCTTGCGGTGTGCTGGGAGTTTTTGTTGCGTGGAAGCAGTGGCCGGCTCCTGCGCTTGTCCCGTTTGCGGATTCGACGGGGCCGGCTTCGTAACCTGGGTTTCGGCAAGCTGACTTTGCCGTCGATGGTTAGACCATGGGGAATAAGCAAAGACAATCACCAAGGCGAGCACGGCGGAGACCGCGACGGATGCCCAGGCGAGGTTCCAGCCCCGCAGCCACATCTTGCGAGAAGGAGTTTCTGTGTGCTTTTGAGGTGCTTCGGTCGCCGATGCGGAGAGCGCCGCTATGGTACGGCACTCCGGGCAAACGGCCAGATGCGCCAGTGTTGCCTCGCGCTCGTGCGTAGGCAGAGCGTGCTCAACGAAGGCGCTCAACTGATCGGCGTCAGGATGCCGGCCGGATTGAAATACTTCACTCATCGTCAACCTGTTTTCGGGGTTGCGCCGCGTCCTCCTGACAAGAGAACGCGGCAAGTTGTGAATCTTGCAGCAGAGCGCGCAAGTTTATCTCGACATCTCGTGGATCGGCACCGAGCGCCTCGTACGCGGCCGCTTTGCTCAGGCCGCCTGCAGTCAGGTTGCGAAGAAGCCGCTTACGGATCTCCTTGACAAGACGTTTGGTCCGGCGGCTGATGGTTGCCTCGTGCACGCCCAGCGTGCGCGCAATCTGGAGCAGCGTTTGCCGGTCAAGGAAATGTGCTGCGAGCAAATAGCGATCGCCGGGCGGTAAATCTACGAGCGCCTTTGCGACGGCGGCAGCGAGGAGGGGCAACTCTGCACCGTGGGGCGTCGGCGACTCGCGCACGGGGCCGTCGAAATTCTGGAGCTCAACCTCACGCCGTGTGCGTCGTAAGTGGTCGCGGTAGCGCTGCGCGAGTGTGGCCCGCAGCCAGCCTTGCAGTGAGCCACGGCCCGAGTACGAAGCCAGCGGCGATTGGCGTTCCCCCTGCACCTGACGCAATCCATAGATATCCGCGTAGATGGAGTCGGCAAGTTCTGCGCCCAAAGCGGCTGAACCGGTAATTGTCGCGCCGGCCTGCGTCAACGGTGCGCGGTAGAGTGTAAGAAAGCGCTCCCACGCCGATTCGTTCCCCAGCGCGCATGCCTGCGCAAGGGCCAGTTCAGCAAGGTGGAGCGAGCGATAGAATGCCGCACACTCGCGATCACCGGGATTCGAATCCAGCGGCAGGCCGTGATTGTATTTTGTGCCGATGGTTGCGAGGATCGTGCCGAGTTGGTCTCGCGTGAGGTCGCAGGCATCACCGCCCGCGGCGAGCCAAAGCTCATTCAGAAGGGAAGGGGACAGCCCCGCAACCCTAAGTACCGCATCGCAGGCTTCCGCGGACTGCTCCTGTTCGGACCGAGACAGGGTGAAGCTGCCGAGTTGGGAAGCCTCCGGATCCACGCCCTGAGCATACTGCAATTTCCCCCGGGGTCGACAGATTGTTGAGCGCGTCGACTCCGATTTTTAACATCCCGATTTCGGGACCGGGCAGCAGGCCGTAATGATCGCGGTGGTCAGTATCTTTGAAGCGAGGGGTTGGTCGTCTATGTTTCTGGTCGATACGGTAGATATTTTCTTATGCTAAATCCTATCTAGTCTGCGCTCATATCGCGGCGGACAATAAGAATGTTCACGCTATTTATATTTTAACTATTGCGTCTGGAAAAGTGTGTGTTATGGTGTTAACCATAAAAGCTTTGGATGATTGTTAGCTCACCGAAGCTGCTGCTATTCCTCTGCGGTTATTCCTGCCTCTGACTTTTGGAGGGGTCTTTTCTGGATAACTCGCAGTATCCCCAGACGACGTCAGAGTTGCGCTGAGATGGCGGATGAGTGCGTCTGCAAATTCTCTCGCACGTTTGTGATCGTTTCCCGGCGGTTACGGGGGATATTTAGCGAGGAAAGCGATGTCGAATAGGCGTCTGCGGCGATTTGAGACTTATCTATCATCTGGTCGACTTGCGCTGGGATGCCTAATCCGAAGAAGCAGACGACCATACTTCTCCCCTCTATTCAATGAAAACAGCGACTATCGACCGCCATTGTTGGTGCGTTGGTATCGGATTTCTTCGCCTGAACTGATGGTTTAGGCAGGTTGGTCTATTCAGGGGACTCTCCCCGCAGCGTTTTTGATAACTGAGTTTCCGTGCAGTCGATGGAATTCAAAGAAGGGTTGTGACGGCGAAAAGGGGATTCTCAATTTCCCTCGCTTGGAAAGGTATGGCAATGAAGGCTACTGGTCGTTTTTTGTCTACGGTTGTTCGAGTTCTGTTGGTTTTATCCGTGGGAGCTGTACCTGTCCTGGCTCAAAGCGTAAGCGGCGCCTGTCTCTACGCGCTGGATCCGACCGCCTCACAGGCCTTCTACATCTCCGGCAACGCGACGATAACCACAAACTGCAGCATCGTGGCGGAGTCGAGCGCGTCCAACGCGTTCGAGATGGGCGGGACCAACACCTTGTATCTGGGCAACCACGCGGAGGTGGGCGTTGTGGGTGGCTGGCAACTCAACGGCCAGTCGATGATCGACACGATCAGCAACCAACAAGTGCAGCCGGTTTCAATTAGCAACCCAGGGGATCCGCTGGCGTCTGTGCCGGCGCCGACGCAGGGGACGATCGTCAGCCAGGCACCCGTCACGTACAACTCCAGCAATGCGCCGCCGAATGACACACTCACGCCCGGCGTCTATTGCGGCGGCCTCGCCATTGGGAATACGGGCGGCGTGAACTTCACGATGAGCCCCGGAACCTACATCGTGGCTGGCGGCGGCTTTCAGATCACTTCTTCGGCGATGCTCCAAGGCCAGGGAGTTACGGTGTACAACACTTCGAGTGCTGGCTGGGGCTGCAATGCAAGTTACGCCTACGCGCCGATTTCGATTGAAGGCCAGGCGAGCGTGAATCTTTCTGCGCCGACGAGCGGACCGCTGGCGGGAATTGTGTTGTTCGGCGACCGCAACGGTTGCTCGACGCTTGGAGCCTGCGAGGACATTATTAATGGCCAGGCTACGGCTACATTTAATGGTGTTATTTACACCAAGAGCGATTTGCTGGTGTTTAACGGGAAGAGCCAGAGCAGCGGGTGTGTCGCGGCTGTGGCCGACAAAATACAGATCAACGGAGATACATTTTCCGGCGGGAGATC
>JAJZKY010000224.1 GCA_021803885.1 Planctomycetota bacterium | reverse complement strand
AAAACAGACTGGAATCTTTGGTACCGATGAGAACGACAACCTTGTGCTCTCGAAACTAGGTGACCTTAGTCAGGAACTGACGGATGCGGAAGCCGACCGAATTATGAAAGAAGCGCAGTATCGCGTCGCACAGTCGGCCGATCCGGAGTTGATCGGCACAATTGTGCCCGACAGTGTGCTTCCGGTCCTGCGCGGGGAGCAAGCGGATTTGAAAAGCCAGCTTGCCCAGGCGAAATCGGAATATGGGCCGCGCTACCCGAAAGTGATTCAACTCAGCGCCCAGTTGGATCAAGTGGATAAGGCGTTGCAAAAGGAGATTGCGGATATCCAGGAGCGCTTTCGTACGGCCTACCAGATTTCATCCGGCACTGAGAAGCAAATGCGGGCAGCCTTTGACCAGCAGAGACAGCTAGCGACTGAAATGAGCTCGGGACTTGACAAGTATGGGGTTCTAAAGCGTGAAGTCGAATCCAATAACGATCTCTACGACGACCTGCAAAAGAAGCTGAAAGAGGCCGGCGTGATTGCTAGTCTTAAGGCGATGACCGTCGATCCAATCGACCTGGCTCTGCTTCCAACCAAGCCGGTTGAACCCAATGTCCCCCTCGTGCTTGCTCTGAGCATTGTTTTTGGAATGGGGCTGGGAGTTGCTTTCGCCTTTGCCGCAGAAAGCCTGGACACGGTGATCCATAGCACGGAGGAAATCGAAGCCCTGACATTGGTCCCCCTGTTTGGAGTCATCCCGCATGTCAAGTTCGGCCGTATGAAGCCGAAGTCCAAGGTCCCAGAGGCGGAGGGGAAGGAATCTGGAGACGTATTTCTCATCACCTTGCAGAGGCCACAATCGCACGCTGCTGAAGCATATCGAGCACTTCGCACGGCGATACTTCTAGCCTCTGCCGGGGCGCCACCGAAAACGATCTTGATTACGAGCGCGGCGCCTGGAGAAGGAAAAACAACCACCAGCGTGAATCTTTCGATTGCACTTAACCAGCGCGGGCACCGCGTATTACTTATCGATGCGGACTTGCGGCGAGGCGCTCTAGGAGCGCAATTGAAAGTTCCTACAAACTTTGGTTTGAGCGGCAGTATCACCGGAGCCGGTAACTGGCGCGATGCTGTCGTCGAACTTCCAGAGGTCCCCAATCTCTTTGTCCTGCAGTCTGGATTGCGGCCGCCGAACTCTGCAGAGTTGCTTGGATCCCCTCAGATGCACAACCTCCTGGAAGAGTGCAAGGCGGAGTACGACCACGTCGTTATCGACAGCGCTCCATCCCTGCTGGTTACGGATGCCGTACTCCTTGCGCAATGGGCAGACATGGTGATCCTGGTTTCGCGGATTGGCGTTACATCCCGCGTTGCCCTGCAACGGACTTGTACATTGCTCCGAACCGGCAATGCCAATCTCTCAGGCATTGTGGCCAACGACATCGCTGCCGGTGAAGGTTATGGGTATGGCTATGGGTACAGCTACGGTTATGGGTCCAA
The DNA here is from genome assembly GCA_021803885.1 of Planctomycetota bacterium. Next base: position 5,686 of record JAJZKY010000224.1, on the reverse strand, counting down.
CAAGGGCTATTACTCCGATGATGAAACATAACCGCGGCTGGGCGTCGCCCGGCCGTTGAAGGACTCGCTCAGTCTGCGGCGCGTTTCTGCATCGCGCTGGATGAAGACAACGCCCGGTCGCACGACGCTTTCCCGCACCCGCCGCTCTTCGATCCCGGCAGTGTTGATCTGAGTCGCCTCATCGGGATGCTACTCGGCCACACGCTCGATTTTCGTGCGCCTCGCAGGCTTCTCAAGACCGGCAAGCCCGATTCCAAACCGTTCAGGCAGAGCATTCGCTTTGACCAATGGATTTTGCGCAGATGGACGCTGCTGCTTACTGCGCCGAGAAGGGCCGGCAACACAAGAAGCTAAGCGAATAAGATTGAGAAAGGGAATAGGGCAGGTGTCCAATTAGGGGCTAAACCAGTCTTGTTCGTACCAACCAATAAGATCACCTCCACCTATATCCTGACGCAACCCATCATTCTTGCGCCTGCTGGCGCATCCATCCAGGCAGCGGCCATCTCTTCGCTTTCCAGCTTCCCGATGCGACGATCCGCACCGGAAAGGTAGTCACTCAAAAGGACGTCAAATGTCAAAATCCGATCAAGTTATCATCGTCGGCATCGGGGAAGTCGGCGGTCCGCTGTACACGATTCTCAGCAAATCCTATAGCTGCGTTAAAGTGGACATTCAACCTGTAGATGCGCCAGGACCATGCTCGGTGCTCCATATTTGCTATCCATTTCAGATCCCGGATTTCATCGGGGTCTCTGCCCGCTATATCGAAAAGTACCGCCCCGCTCTCACGATCATCAACAGCACGGTGTCTCCGGGCACCACGGCAAAGGTTGCGGAAGCGGCGCAGGCTCCAGTGGCTTACAGTCCGGTGCGCGGCAAGCACGCAAAGATGGTTGAGGACATGCAGTTCTACCGCAAATTTGTCGGCGCCGACACACCGCATGCTCTTGATCGAGCGCTCGCGCATTTTGAAGGCGCAGGCCTGAAGACCGGAGTTTTTCCCAACTCCCGCGTTGGCGAGTTAGCGAAGCTCCTGGAAACTACGTGGCTGGGCATTCTGGTTGGATGGGCGCAGGAGGTGGAGCGGATTGCTGCCGGATACGGCGCTACTTACAAGGATGTGTATGCATTTATCGAGGAAATTGCCTTTCTGCCCGGGGGAATCTTTCCCGGTGTTATCGGCGGTCACTGCGTTATGCCGAACATCGCCATCTTGCGCTCCATCTTAAAATCTGACTTCCTGGACGCAGTGGTTAACTCAAACGAAATGAAGCGCAGTGCTGCCAATGCGCAGCATGCGGAGGTTGAGGCTCATGACTAAGGTTGGGCTGGTGGGTTTGGGATACTGGGGGCCGAATCTTGCTCGTGTGCTGAATCAGTCGACCACCTGTGAGTTTTTTGCATGCTGCGATCAGGATCCCAGGAAGCTGGAGAAGATCGCGCGTCAGTATCCGACCGTCGTGCCGATGGCAAGCATGGACGATCTGTTGGCGTCTGACGTGGACGCGGTGGTGATTGCGACTCCAATTTCCACACACTACGAACTTGCTTGCCGCGCTCTGGATGCTGGTAAGCACGTGATGGTGGAGAAGCCTTTGGCGCACAACTCTGCATTGGCGCGCGGACTGGTGCACCGGGCCGGGGAGCGCGGCCTGGTGCTCTTCACTGGACACACCTTCATTTACAGTCCACCGGTTCAGAAGGTAAAAGATCTCATCGATTCCGGCGAACTTGGCGATCTGCATTACATCAGTTTGTCGCGCGTTAATCTTGGTCTCTATCAGAAAGACATCGACGTGGTTTGGGATCTAGCGGTGCACGACATCTCCATCCTGCTTTACTGGCTGGGGGAATCTCCGATTCGCGGCGCCTCCTTCGGGCGCGCCTGTGTGCAACGGAACAAGCGCGACGTAGCCTATCTGTGGTTGGAGTTTCCTAGCGGCGTCATCGCCAATATCGAAGTCAGTTGGCTGTCGCCGCAAAAGATGCGCCGCACTTGCATCGTCGGCGCGAAGAAGATGGTCGTCTACGACGAGACGAGTCCCGACGAGCGCATTCGAATCTACAACAAAGGTGTGGAATGGCATCAGCCGGAAACTTTCGGTGAATTCCAACTGAGTTATCGGATGGGTGAGATGACCGCTCCCTATCTTTCCAGTTCTGAGCCCTTACTGAAGGAAGTGGATTCATACATACGGACAATCCAGGGCGAAGAGCGGGCTGAGACCGCCGGAGACTTTGGCGCGCGAGTGGTGGAAGCTCTCGAACTGCTGCAGGGCTGCCCGTTTGATGCGCCCCAGTTAGCAGCGGCAGAACAGGCGGGATCGCGATGAGCCAAGGCACCGAGACGTCTACGCAGCCGCGGTACTTCGTGCATCCGAATGCCATTGCGGAGAGCTGCAAGATCGGCGCGGGTACCCGAGTGTGGGCCTTTGCGCATGTGATGCGCGGTGCGGAGGTGGGTGAGCACTGCAACATCGGAGAGCACGCCTTTATCGAAAGCGGTGCGCGCATCGGCAACAACGTCACCGTGAAAAACGGAATTTCGGTCTGGAGCGGAGTGACCGTGGAGGACGACGCCTTTCTTGGTCCTCACGCCGTTTTTACCAACGACCCGAACCCGCGTGCCTATATAAAAAAGGGGCCGGAAGAACTGATAGAAACACACGTTGGCAAAGGGGCCACCATTGGCGCGGGCGCAGTCATTGTCTGCGGGCATCGCATTGGCAGTTATGCCCTGGTGGGAGCCGGAGCGGTGGTGATTCGAGACGTATCCGATTTCGCGTTGGTGGTGGGCAACCCGGCGCGCCAGATCGGCTGGATTTGCATTTGCGCGCAGAAGCTTCTCCTCCCCCCTGCCGCCGCTCTGGGTGAGCAGTGTGCCTGCGGGGCCTGCGGCAGGCGATTCGAGCGGCGCGAAGGCGGCCTCACCGTCACTTTGAACACGCTTGCGGAAAAAGGGAGTAAGCCATGAGTATCTCTATTCCGTTCGTCGATCTGAAGGCCCAGTATGCGACCATTCGCCTGGAGATCGATCAGGCCGTGAGGGAAGTAGTGGAGTCGGCTTACTTTGTAGGCGGTCCCGTACTGGAACGCTTTGAACAGGAGTTTGCATCGTTCACGGGTGCTCGCTTCGCGGTAGGCGTGGCCAACGGCACCGATGCGATTACGCTAGCCCTGCGCGCGGCTGAGATCGGGTCTGGCGATGAAGTGCTGGTCCCGGCCAACAGCTTTTTCGCAAGCGCCGAGGCGGTTTCCAACGCCGGCGCAAGCCCCGTCTTTGTCGATGTCGATCCCCACATCTTTTTAATGGATCCCGGCGCTGCAGCGGAGGCGGTCACTCGGCGCACCCGAGCAATTCTGCCGGTTCATCTTTACGGTCGAGCACTGGACATGCGGCCCTTCGAAGAAATTGCCGCGGCGCACAACCTAATCATCGTGGAGGACTGTGCTCAGGCTCACGGTGCTGCTATCGACGGTAAGGTCATCGGATCGTCCGGGCGGCTAACCTGCTACAGTTTCTATCCCGGAAAGAATCTGGGCGCGTACGGCGATGGTGGCGCGATCACGACCAGCGATCCCGAGATGAGGCGACGTCTGCTCGAACTGAGAGATCACGGCAGCCCCCGAAAGTATGAGCACGCGCGCATCGGCTATAACTCGCGCCTGGATACCTTGCAGGCAGCGGTGCTCTCCGTTAAGCTGCGTTCCCTGGCAAAATGGAATACTGCCCGGCGCCGGCATGCCGAAATTTACTCGGCAGCCTTAGCCGGTTCCCCCATTCTCCCGCCGCAAATTCCCGCAGAGGGCCAGCATGTTTTCCACTTGTTCGTGGTACGTTGTGCGCGCCGGAATGAATTGCAGCAATTCCTCGCCTCACGTGGGGTTGCAACTGGAATTCACTATCCGGTCCCGCTGCACCTCACCGCGGCGTATCAGAGTCAAGGAGTGCCTGGGGCGGGCTCTCATCCAATTGCGGAAGCTCTAGCGGGCGAGATCCTGTCCCTTCCCTTGTACGCGGAACTGAGCGAAGAACAGATGCAGCATACGATTGACGCTTTGCAGGAGTTTATCCGCACGCAGCGCCCCGACATGCCGGTCAATTTGGCCTGCGCACCGGCTCGATCCGTGTGAGAGCCTGCTGCATGCTTGAGAACCTACTGCATGCCTTGATCGAGCAAGAGAGGCTAAGGCGCTCCATTTGCTGCCGGAGGCCCTGCTTCGCAAAACCATGAAATCCAACTCCAATTATGCCAACGGGAACGAATTGATCAATTCACAACTGCCGAAGAAGAAATGGTATGGTTACGCAATTCCTGGCCGCTTTGGGCTTGGTCACAGTCTTCTTGCATGGGCACGCTGCTTCCTCTGGTGCACAGACCATCAAGTTGAGATGCTGGCGCCGCGCTGGCACTATCTCCGCATTGGCCCATACCTTCGACGTGAGGCAGATAAGCGGTCTTATCACACGCTGTTTAAGAAAGACGTGTACGTGCATGGCCTTAAACGGTTGTGGATTCTTGGGAGCGCTAAGCGTTGTCCAAGTGATCAAGCGCCGCAGACATTATTTGACGGCTCGCGGACAAAGATCGCGGTCTTCGAGAACGATACACGGGATAACGGCAGATTCTTTCAGTTCATTTTGGGCCGCCAGGATGAAGTGCGCTCGGAGCTGTTGCGGATTGCACGTCCAGAACACATTCCCGCGCAAAGCGCTCAAGAGCCCTTTATTGGAATTCACGTGCGTAGGGGGGATTTTACTCGCGTGAGCGACCCAGCCGCCCTGAAGAAGACTGGAAATGTTCAACTGCCAGTGGAGTGGTATAAAGACATTCTTCTTTCCATTCGAGAACGAGCTTCCTCTGCTCTCCCTGCCCGGGTGTTTTCCGATGGGTCCGCGGAATCCTTGCGTTGCCTCTTGCAGTTGCCCAATGTGTCGTTCGTCGAGTCTCGTTCCGCATTGCATGACATCTTTGCATTATCAGACGCGTCTGTCTTAATCTCTTCTCCTTCAGGGTTTAGTATGTGGGCTGCTTATCTGGGACAAGTCCCTCGCGTATGTTTTCCTAACCAGCGCCGTCACCGCGTTTTGGCACCACATAATACCACGGACCTGGAACCTGAATGTGAAGCCGGCAAAGACGTGCCCCTTCCTTTTGTCGAGCAATTCATGAACTTTATCCGGGTGCCAAAGCGATAAGAGTATGACTATTAGGGAAACACGCTCCACTCTCCTGAATCGCTGGTTTCCGCGAGGTGGCTTCGCCAGGAGTGTATCGGTACTCGCTGGCGGAACAGCAGCGGCACAGGCGATTGCCATTGCTGCCTCGCCGATTCTTACGCGCATCTATAAGCCGGCGGATTTCGGACTGCTGCAGGTGTTTATCTCGCTCATGTCACTCGCCGTGATTGCTTCTGCTGGGCGATATGAAATCGCCATTCTCTTGCCTGACGATGAACAGACCTCAATCGACACGGTCGTTTTATCAATCACCCTGGTGTGTCTTACTGCCCTGCTTACGGCCGCCATCGTGCTCGTTTCCCACTTTTTTTGGATCCTGCCCGCCAGCGTGTCGGGCCTGAAAGGATATTTGTGGCTTCTTCCGGTCAGCGTGCTTGGCGGAGGCTTTTACCTTGTATTGAGCTACTGGGCAATGCGGAACGAGACTCGACGAACGACACA
>JAJZKY010000223.1 GCA_021803885.1 Planctomycetota bacterium | reverse complement strand
TCGCCGGTACCGGAAATAGTATGGTTGGTATCCTGCGTGAGGTTGCTGCTCCCGTTATTAAAGATGTTGGCGGTACCCAGATTGGCTGAATTGGCATTCAGCACCAGGTTGCCGGTGCCGGTAAGATCGACCGTACCGTCAATGCCGATGCCGGTACCGGTGTTGGTTCCACCCTTATTTAAGGTAATAGTGCCATTATCGATGATGATGCTGCCACTGGCGAAGTATAAGTTATTGCTATCCAGAACCTTGAGATTGCTGCCGTTGGAAAGAGTTACACCGCCAAGAGTGGTGCTCCCTTCTTCATCAATTTCGCTACCGTTGACGCTGGTCAGCGTACCGCCGGTTATGGATCCGCCGTCAAGCAACACAGTACCGCCGCTAGCCAAAATGATGCCATTATTTGTGCCGTTGGCATTGGCAACCGTCGCTGCAATTTGCAGCAAGCCTCCGTTTGTTGCCTCCAGGGTGCCAATGTTGGTGCTATTTGTAAGAAGCTGCAGAACACCCGCCACGGTACCGTTACCCGTGGAACTCACAGTCTGATTCGCATCAACGATTCCTTTATTAGTAAAGGTGTGGATGGAGATTTCACCCATGCCATTTATAGTGTGGCCGGATTCTTGCGTAAGATTGCTGTTACCGTTGTCAAAAATGTGCGCGGTACCTTCTACGGTAGCCCCGGTTGTGGGGTCATGATAGGCATTAAGTGCAATAACCCCGCTGCCGGTCAGATCGACCGCACCCGTAACGCCGATGCCGGTACCGGTATTGGTCCCACCCTTGTTTACGGTAATGGTACCATTATCGGTGATGGTGCTGCCACTGGCGAAGAATATATTATTGCCATCCAGTACCTTGAGGTTACTGCCGGTGGAAAGAGTTACATCGCCAAGGGTGATGTTTGCTTGCGCGTCAATTTCACTCCCGCTGGCGCTAGTCAGCGTACCGCCAGTGATGCTGCCGCCATTGAGCAGCACTGTGCCACCGTCAGCCAGAATAGTGCCACCGGTGTTGGTGGTGGTGCCGGTGAGTTCAAGGATGCCGCCGCTGGTGGCTTTCATCGTTCCTGTGTTGTTGAGCGTGTTCTGCAACAGCAGCGTGTTGCCATTGGAATTGGCATTCACGGTGCCGTTATTGTTGAAAGTAACGACGGTAATTTCGCCGGTACCGGAAATAGTATGGTTGGTATCCTGCGTGAGGTTGCTGCTCCCGTTATTAAAGATGTTGGCGGTACCCAGATTGGCTGAATTGGCATTCAGCACCAGGTTGCCGGTGCCGGTAAGATTGACCGTACCGTCAATGCCGATGCCGGTGCCGTTGTTGCTCCCTCCCTTATTTATGGTAATGGTGCCATTATCGGTGATGGTGCTGCCACTGGCGAAGTATAAGTTATTGCTATCCAGAACCTTGAGGTTGCTGCCGGTGGAAATAGTAACACCGCCAAGAGTGGTGTTTGCTTGCGCGTCAATTTCACTCCCGCTGGCGCTAGTCAGCGTACCGCCGGTGATGCTGCTGCCACTGAGCAGCACCGTGCCACCGCTGGCCAAAATGGTGCCACCGGTGTTGGTGGTGGTGCCGGTGAGTTCAAGGATGCCGCCGCTGGTGGCTTCCATCGTTCCTGTGTTGTTGAGCGTGTTCTGCAGCAGCAGCGTGTTGCCATTGGAATTGGCATTCACGGTGCCGTTATTGTTGAAAGTAACGACGGTAATTTCGCCGGTGCCGGAAATAGTATGGTTGGTATCCTGCGTGAGGTTGCTGCTCCCGTTATTAAAGATGTTGGCGGTACCCAGATTGGCCGAATTGGCATTAAGCACCAGGTTGCCGCTGCCGGTAAGCAGCACCGCACCCGTAATGCCGATGCCGGTACCGGAATTAGCGCCCGTAGCATTCACCTTGATCGTACCATTGTCTGTAACTGTTCCACCGGCCCCAATGTCCAGGTCAATATTGGCGGCTACATCCAGTTCGCTACTTGTGTTGACTGTAAGATTGGCAATTGTTACGGAAAAATCATCCAGCGACGGTGTAGCGGCGCTGGCTGGGCTGCCAATGATGACGTCGGAGGTGGTGGTGGGCGTACCGGTGGGTGACCAATTGGCGTTGTCGCTCCATGTATGATTTCCGCTGCTGTCGGTCCAGGTAATGGTGGCGGCGTTGGCCCCGTGCCGGGCGACCCCTGGAACCAGTACGGCACCGGCGGCCAAGGCACAAGCGGCGATGAGCCGGGCCTGGCCCAAGTAACTACGTTTGGCCGTTGAAAGCTTAGGCTTTGCGGAAGTGCGCGCGGTGGTGAAGGCAAGGATTTGGTGTGATTTTTGCATGGTAAATGCTCCCGGAAAAAGGTGATCAATACTAAAAAACACATTCGGGCTAAATGCCCACGGGTTCATGATTTTCTATCAGACCGTTTTACGTCGGCGGATCAGCAGGGCCAACCCGCCCACGGCCAAAATTGCCAGTGTGGCCGGTTCGGGGACCGCACCGGCGGAGTTATAAATTTGCTGGATGTCGCTGCTGGAAAGCTGCGTGTTGTAAACTGCAACCTCATCAATGCCGCCATCAAACCAGCGGCCGGGGAATACGGTACTCTCTCCGATGTTGAAGGCAGCGCTATTCAATGTATGCGGCCCTGGAGTATTGGAGGCTACCAGGGATCCATTGATATAAAGATCACGGGAACTGTTGGCCGTAAAGGTGGCTGCCACAAAAATCCAGGTATTCACGTCTGATGAGGTAAACGCCGTGGGTGCTACAACATGGCCGCCGGCCTCGGTGTAAAAGTAGAGTAGATTGTCATTTTGCACCTGCAAGTCGAAATCGTTGCCATATTGCGATTCGCCGGCGATGTAGAAATAGCGATTCGCTGTGGACGGTAATTCTGCCATGTTAATCCATGCAATCATCGTACCGGACTGATTGATCTGGCCGGTTAGATTGGTGGAAACGTAGCTGTCAGGATTGGGCGATGTATTGGAACCATTGGCGGTCAAATTCAGGTCGGCATTGCCTGGATGGCCGGCCAGGGCAGGCCCGCTGCCGGGCGCGCCAAGGGCGGCATTGCCGTTGAAAGTGCCGGAATAAGCGTTGACGGAACTGTCGGCCTGCGAACTGGTGGTGAAACGCCAATAACCCAGTGGATTAAAGCTTTCCACGGTACTGATATAGTCGGCGTGGACGGGGGCTGACGCGAGGCCTGCGATGGCGGCCATGGCCCATGATGTTCGGAACAGGATGTTCTTCATTGAAATTACTCCTAAAAAAACTCTCTACCCTGAAATAATTCAAGGCTACACTTAAGCTATAGTCGGGAGGTGGCAGCAGGGAAATGGGGAGTTTTACGTAGCTGAGATTTGTTTTAGCCGCCAAACAGTTGCATTTATTGGCTTTTGAGCGTGGTATTTGCGGCCCGTCCGGCAAAAAATGCAGGCCAAAAGGTGGAGAAGATACCGGCAAATTCAGTGTGAAATGCGGGCGGAAGTAATGGTGTAGATGTGTATGTAAACCGTGGAATACATGTTACTTACATAAATATTACGCAAAGCATATTCAGATCGTTACATGGTATGGATGCAATCCTTCGATTCATTTTTAAATGCAGAAATTGAGACGTCGGGCGTAAAAAGATGGAAAAATTCATGGGCGATGCAACGATTGGTCATCAAAACCACCGCGGGCGGGTGATGCGGACGATACCGGCCGGTTCCTTATAGTCCGGGCAGGAATTTAGGCGCTACGTAAAAATGCGTATTGACGCAAGGTGCAGTATGCGATAAATAAATATGCGTTGTCGCGTGCCGGTGCCGGCCCGGGCGTAGCGGCGTTACTTATGGCAGAGCAAACCGCTCATAATGCCTTATTGACTTTCTTATACTTGGGGATATTGCAGGTACATTGCCGGTACCCAATTATTTCCTTGAGGGATACCAATGGAAATTCTCTCCGGTGATGATTATCGCTCAATGCTGGAGGTGCTGGCACTGCTGCGCCCGACCGGCAATCGGGAGCAACTGGCGCGGCGGGTTCTTCCTGCGCTGGCGAATCTGGTAGGTTCGGATATCACCTCCTACAATGAGGTCAATCCGGTTACGGGCACGGTAACCGGTACCATTCATCCGGATGAATATGATGTGGCCAGGTTAGCTCAGGTACTGGCCCGGCATATGCAGGATCACCCTGTAATTACACACCATCGCCGAACGGGAGACACGCGAGCGTTGCGGATCAGCGATTTTATATCGCAGCGTGAGCTCCACGACACCGGGCTTTACCAGGAATTGTACCGCGGTATGGGTGTGGAATATCAGGTGAGCATGATTATTCCTGCACGCAAGCCGATTATTGCGGCCCTGGTGTTCAACCGTCGACAAAGTGATTTTTCCCCGCGCCACCAGACCCTGCTCAACGTTCTTAAGCCGCACTTGACCCAGGCATTTGAGGTGTCGCGCCAGGTGCAGCAGTTGCGTAAGCAACTGGACCGTCACCAGGGAATACTCGAGCGTTTACCGGATGGTGTGGCCCTGCTCAATGGCAACAGCAGGGTGGAAATGTGGACGGAGAAAGCCCGCCAGTGGGTTGGGAAATATTTTCCGGGTCCGGGGCGTGTTACCTACGCCTTGCCCGAAGAAATCGTGTTGTGGCTGCGCCGCCAGTCTGCCGCCGCTGAAACCCCCGCCGGCGGCGAATCACACCCCGTTCTGACCCGGCAGCGTGGTGATGAAACACTGGTCGTGCGTGTGGTTAAGATTTCCGAAACATCGCGGCTTCTGGTCATGCACGAAGTGCGTCCGATCACCTCGGCCAAGCCGTTGGAGGAACTGGGTTTGTCGCCGCGTCAGGCGCAGACCCTGCTGCATCTGTCCCAAGGCATGGGCGATAAGCAAATTGCCGGAAAGCTGGGAATATCCACACGGACGGTCCAGAAACATCTCGAAACTGTCTTCAAAATTCTAAATGTTAATTCCCGGGTTGCGGCTTGTCATAAGGTATGGGACCGGCTTTGGATAGTGCTTATGATGGGGTTCCTGCTGGGGTTGGGCGTGATGGATTCTGCGGTATGGCAGTGTTAGGGACCGCGCAAAAATAAATTCGTGTTTTACGGCGCAGAAATTTTGGCCGCCAGCGAGGCGTGAGTGAGGCGCATACCCCGGCAGTGGGTCTGGAACGAGCGAACAACGAAGCTGGAGGCCAAAAGGGCCAGCCGGAAAGTGCGAAGTTATTTTTGCCCGGTTCCTTAGCTGCTACTGGGACCGAGGCGTAACACCAGAGCAAGCAATCGGTATCGACGAAGAAAAATTGAGGTGAGGCTATGGTGCGTTTTTTTCACTTCCCTGGTTTGGCATAAGCGGTCAAAAGCTCCAGGTCAACTTCAACGGTCAGTAAAATCAGGCTTTTCGGTTACGCGGAAGCAGGCACAAGTCGAGATGAGGCGGCGGCCGCGTTACTGTATCAAAAGCTGTGGACGGAGTAAAAGAGGCGGCGGCTTCATGCAGGCTTTGCAGGGTAAGGTTTGTGGATTCGCGATAGCGTGTGCAGATCAGGGTGTAGCGGATTACCAGTGGGTCGTACCCTTTTTGAGTCAGATCGCCGATGGTGAAAAAGTTGCCCCGTGATTTGGACATTTTTTCCCATTCACCATGAGATGCCGGGTGTGCATTCAAAATCGGGCAAACTCCTTGCCGGTGGCACCTTGGGATTGGGCGATCTCACATTCGTGATGCAGGAAGATATTGTCCACTCCGCCCGTGCTCCTTGGTGCCAAACTTGTTGGCCACACCTCCGCGGCCCGCCTTGTGGAATTTTTTGCTTGACATTGGCCGTTGGCCCTATATAATGTCTTAAGTATTCTATGATCATCGGGGGGGCCAGCCTGCAGGCAGGAAACCCCGGCTAACAAAAGGAGGAACATTATATGTTCAATTCTCGCCCCACTTTGTTCGTGGCAGCCGCCTTTGCAGCGGTGGCTGTCTGCACCTGCGCCGCCCAGGCCACCGATGTTGTCCCTCTTGGCAGACTCACGGGTGGAGTAACTGCCGGTGCCAGCGGATTCTTCGGCACGCAGAGCAACGCCTATCACGCAGCCGATCCTGGCGCCACCTTTACGGGCCCGACTGCGCCAGGTCCTTATTATCCGGCCGGCAACGGCACCCCGCTGGTAGGCGTGCCCACCCCGCCAACGCCCGTGTATTATCCGTCCATGTCAGCCCCGGCCGGCAATCAGTTCAATCAACTCGGTGGCTATACCTTCCATTTTAATGACTCTGCCGGCACCACCGCCACAACCCAAATCACCAATGCGACGGCCAATGCCGGACTTACCACGGACGCGAGCATCGGCTTCGGCACCACCGGCAACCCGTGGGCGTTCGACCAGGGCACGACTGCGATTGGGTACGGCTATGAGCAGATCAACTTTGACGCCCAATTTGCCGTGATTTCCACCCTCAGCGGCGTTGCGGCCCCCAACCTTCCGGTAATTATCACCGGTACGTCGGATAACGGTCTCTACGCTCAGTTTGACGCCGCCGTCACCTATACTTTTATTCCCACAAGTACCTCCTGGTCACCCACCGGATCGCCTTCCACTCTGGGTACGATCTACTACACCTGGATACAAAATCCGGTGAGCACTTCCTGGAGCGACATCGTATACCCCACCGGTCCACTGTTGGGCACGCCGACTAGCCCAGGCGTGCTGGAGCTTACCGGTTACGCCTACGTCGCCGGCGACCCCGTTAACCTTAGCATTCAGTCCGTACCGGAACCCTCGACGCTGGTTCTGTTGGGTCTCGCCGGCCTTGGCGTCCTGGTGAGACGACAGGCAGAGCGACGGCGAGCCTGAAGCAAAAGGCAGATGTAACCGTTCACGGGCAAATGTGGAAAAATCAGGCGAAAAACGATAGTTCAAGGCGCGTCCACACAATTTCGGCGTATTTCTTGCGAGGATAGGGACCGCGCAAAAATAAATTCGTGTTTTACGGCGCAGAAATTTTGGCCGCCAGCGAGGCGTGAGTGAGGCGCATACCCCGGCAGTGGGTCTGAAACGAGCGAACAACGAAGCTGGAGGCCAAAAGGGCCAGCCGGAAAGTGCGAAGTTATTTTTGCCCGGTCCCATAGTGCGCAGCATCCGCTTATTTCCCCTTATTTATAGGGTTTTTAACCCGTGTAAGGTTATCCGTTC
>JAJZKY010000222.1 GCA_021803885.1 Planctomycetota bacterium | reverse complement strand
GGAGCGGGCGACAGCAAACGGCTCCGCAATCAGAACACCCTGGCTAATTTCCGCTACCAGAAGGAGCTGCGCGCGGCAGCCGGCGAGCCAGGCAGTAAGCAGCGCAAGCACGGCAAGAGCGCGCCTCATCTGCTGGTGCCGCTGCCGGTCGGTACGCTCATTACGACGCCGGACGGCACGGTTCTGGCTGATCTCGTAGAAGACGGCCAGCAAGCTGTCATAGCCAAAGGCGGCAAAGGCGGCTTCGGCAACGCCCACTTCATATCCAGCACCCGGCAAGCGCCGCGTATTGTGGAAAAAGGAGAAGCCGGTGAAGAGCTCGCCGTGACCTTTGAACTGAAAATGATTGCCGACGTCGGACTCGTCGGTCTGCCGAATGCCGGAAAGTCCACGCTGCTGTCGGTTATTAGTAACGCCCGACCGGAGATCGCGAACTATCCGTTTACGACTCTCACGCCGCATCTTGGCGTGGTGGATGTCGGCGAGCATACCACCCTGCTGGTGGCCGACATACCGGGGCTGATAGCCGGTGCCGCCGAGGGAAAGGGGCTGGGCGATGAGTTCCTGCGGCATGTCGAGCGCACCGGCGTATTGCTGCACCTGATTGATGTGTATGAAGCGGATGTGGTGAACGCCTATACGACGATCCAGGCCGAACTGGCCGCCTACGTCGTCGATCTATCTTCCCGTCCACAAATAGTCGTACTGACCAAAACAGAGGGGCTGGATAAGGAGCTGGTCGCCGATGTCGTCAAGCGTTTGCGGAAAGTTGTGCCGAAATCCACGCAGATCATGGCCATCTCTGCTCAGGCCGGTAGCGGCGTCCGGCCACTGCTGCGGGCAGCCGCCCAGCTGGTGACTGCTCAGCGAGAAGCCCTTGCCGCCAACGAAGAAGCCGATGAAGGCTTGCCAGTCATTTCCTTACCTGAGACCACTGAAGGCTGGCAGGTTACCAAAGCCGAGAGCGGCTACCTGGTGACGGGGGCCAAGATTGAGCGGTTCGCTGCCCGCACCGACTTTTCAAGCGAAGCCGGTGTCCAGCGGCTCCGGGATATTATGAAACGGATGGGTGTCCTCCATGAGCTGAGCCGCCAAGGGGCGGTGACTGGCAGTCGGGTTGCTGTCGGCAGGCATGGTAGTTTCTCTCTGTAAATCAGGTGCCATCGACCATAAGCACAATTATCCCTTGATTGGTCGGGTGGTGGATCAGGAGAACATCGAGATCATTGGTGTTGGTCGTCAACATCAGAATTTGAGTGATATGCAAGCCGGGGCCATCGCCGATATCGCCAGCGTCGTGGATAACTGCGACCAGGCCTTAAGTCAGGCCGAACAGCAAGCCGGTGTCAGTGCCCGGAGCGCGGTTATCGGTATTGCCGGTGAACTGGTCAAAGGCACGACTACCACCGTTCGGGTTACCCGCAAGCAATCCAATCAAGTGCTCGACATGGACGAAATGGCGAATATCATCCGTCTGGTGCAAGAACGGGCTGAAGCCAAAGCCAAACAGCAGCTGGCAGTAGAATTGGGCGGCAAAGACGTCGAAGTACGGCTGGTCAACAGCGCGCTCGTCGGCATTGAAATTGACGGCTATAAAGTGACAAATCCCATCGGTTTCCAGGGACGGGATGTCGTCGTTCAGCTGTATACCGCTTTCGCCCCCCTGGTGCATATCGGTGCCCTGGAGCGAACGGCCCACGAGCTTGATCTTGATCTCTTAGCAGTAGCGGCGGAGCCGTTTGCTGTCGCCCGCTCCATAATCGGCGATGATCCCAACGCCACGATGAGTGCTATTCTGATGGATGTCGGTGGCGGTACGACGGATATCGCCGTGATCGACGAAGGTGGTGTCCAAGGGACGAAGATGTTTGGTATTGGCGGACGGGCTTACACGCACGCCATTGAACGTGGTCTGGCAGTCGAATATAGTAAAGCTGAGGCTCTGAAGATCGCTTTCTCTACCGGCAAGCTGACAGCTGCTCAGAACAAAACCGTTTCCGGAGCGCTCATTAAAACCCTCGATGTCTGGATCAGTGGCGTCGAACTGGCGCTGAGCGAGTTCCCTAAACTCGACAACCTGCCGCACCGGGTACTGTTATGTGGCGGCGGTTCAAGTCTGGATATCCTGATGGATCGTCTGCATAACAGTGATTGGTATAAGCAGCTTCCGTTTGCCAGGCGTCCGCAGATCGATCACATTCAGCCTGGGGAGGTTGTCGGCATTCGCGATATCACCGGCAACGTAACCGACCATACCTTCATTACCGCCATGGGTTTGTTGCGGGTCGGCATGGATACTCGCCAGCAGGTAGATGGCGCGAGCAATTCGATTCGCGAGAAACTGGACAGAATGCTGCGAGTATAAATCTATACGATCAACGACTACTATGGCAACGAATAACCGCGACGTTATATATATCGACATTGATGACGAGATAACCTCGATCATAGATAAGCTGCGATCCAGTGAATCGCGGATTGTGGCCCTCGTCTTGCCGAAACGGGCCACCATGCTGCAGAGCAGCGTCAATATGAAGCTGCTGAAAAAAGCGGCCGATGACGATAAGAAGCGGCTGGTGCTCATTACTGCCGAGTCCGGTTTATTGCCCTTAGCAGGGCTGGTCGGCTTGCATGTCGCCAAAACTTTACAATCAAAACCGGAGGTTCCCACGAACGGCGCTTTGGAAGCGCCGAGCACTGAAATTGAAACGGTGGAAGAAACTATCCCGGAAATCAATCCGGAATTATCGCCGACTGCTGCCGTCGGTGAGCTTGCCGGTCTCGATATGCCGGAGCCGAAACCTGTGCGGAAGCCGGAATTGGCGCCCCGCCCCATACCGACGCCCCGGGAAGACGAAGACGACGCTATTGAGCTGGACAACGCCGTGGAGGCGGTGGCGGCCGATACGGCAGCGGCTGACGAGCTAGACAGTCCCAAGAAACGGGGCAAAAAAGGCCAGAAAGATAAAAACCTCAAAGTACCGAACTTTAATAAGTTCCGCCGCCGCTTACTGGCTGGTGTGCTGGTGCTTATCGTGCTTATTGCCGGCTGGCTGGTGCTGAGTAACGTCTTATCGCATGCCACCGTCACGATTGCGACTAAAACCAGCTCGGTTAACGCCAACCTGACCTTGAACTTGAGTACCAGCGCCTCTTCGGTCGATCCGACGACTTCAACAATTCCCGCCTATTTGCAGAAAACGCAAAAAACCTTATCCCAGCAAGTGCCGACGACCGGTCAGCAGAATCAGGGCAATACCGCTTCTGGTAACGTTACCTTCACTGATCAGGAATGTGGGCCAAACATTACTGGTTATCCAAGTGATCTACCGGCCGGCACGCCAGTAACGACGAACGGTCTAACTTTCACCACTCAACAAGATACCTCGTTCAGTCAGTTCAAAGGCTCCCACAACAACTGTATTAATTTTGAAGCCAATGGCCCGACGCCGATCACCGCCCAGAATCCCGGTTCGAACTACAATGTTTCCAACGCTACCTTTAGCGTTTCCGGCAGCCCAAACATTACCGGCACCGGCACCACAACTGGTGGTACGGATAATATCGTGCAAACAGTTGCCCAGTCCGACATAACCAATGCCACCCAAAAGTTGGGTAATCCGAATACAGGAGCTATAAAGTCCTCGCTGGAAAGTGCCCTGGAGCAAGCCGGCTATTACCCACTGCCCGCAACGTTTGCCAGTGGCACGCCCTCGACGTCATCCAGTGCCCAGGTCGGCCAACAGGCAACGACAGTGACCGTTACCCAAACAACTACCTACACCATGTACGGCGTGCACGAGAGTGATATCCGAACCCTGCTTGATCAGAATATTCAGAGCCAGCTGACGAGCGGCAGCCAGCACATTCAAAACGACGGACTCAGTTCGGCGACCTACTCCGCAGCTTCGCAGTCAGGTTCCGGTTCGCAAGTTACCATGCAGACGACGGCAGTCATCGGCCCGGACATCAAAGTAAGTACCGTCAAGTCACTAGTCGCAGGTAAGAAATCCGGCGACATCCAGTCGGTGCTCGGCGCGTACCCCGGAGTCGTGAACGTTACCGTCAAGTACAGCCCCTTCTGGGTCAGTACCGTACCGAAGAATCCAAGCAAGATAACAGTAAAATTCGTATCGGCGAATGGCGGCTAGTCATTACTTGGCACTGGATGTGGGGGAGAAACGGATCGGTGTAGCTTTGGCCCACCACGCAGCCCGTTTAGCTCACCCCTATACGACGCTCGAGAACTCGCCGGCGGTCTTTAGAGAGGTGCAATCCATCGTTGAGCGCGAAACGGTCGGCATCGTCGTTATCGGCCTGCCGCGCGGCTTAAGCGGCCAGGAGACGGCCCAAACGGCGACCGTACGAGCATTTGGCCAGCAACTGGCCACTCACCTGGAAACGGTGCCAATTGCCTGGCAGGATGAGGCGCTGACTTCCAAAAAGGCCGAGGCGGAACTGCGTCAACGCAAACGGCAGTGGAAAAAGGGCGAGGTTGACGCGCTCGCTGCGAGCTATATACTGGAAGACTATCTGCAGGAGCATGGGGAAGGGTAATTCGTATGGGTCATTTCAAATCGAAACAAGTCGCCAGTCATATGCAAAAACGTCGTCGCCCGCTGCGGCGGTTACTTCTTATCTGCGGCGCCGTTATTTTAGTGCTGGCCATTATCACGTTTTTCATTCGCCGGGACTACCAAGCGGCCCTGCGCCCGGTGAGCAACAACCCGAAAATTAAACTGGTAGACATAAAAAGCGGCGAAACCAGTACCCAGATTGCCAAGCAGCTGTACGCCGATAAGCTTATCCGGCACGCCTGGACCTTTGAATGGTACGTCCACAGTCAGCAGGTGCGCAGCAAGCTGGAAGCCGGCACCTATGCTCTGCGTCCCAATGAGAGCCTGCCGCAGATCGTTTCCAAGCTGATTACCGGCCGAGTTGCCTCCAAGCTGGTGACGATTCTTCCCGGTCAGCGCCTCGATCAAGTCCAGCAGACGCTGATCAATGCCGGCTTTACGCCGCAAGAGGTTGCCAGCGCACTGAATCCGGCTAATTACGCCGGCAACCCGGCCCTGGCGGATAAGCCGGCTCCCAACAGTCTCGAAGGCTTTTTGTATCCCGATTCATTCGCTAAGACCTCCTCGACTACCGCCACGCAGATTGTTACGGAATCCATTGATGAGATGGGTCAGCACCTGACTCCCGGTTTGCAGCAAGCCTTCGCCGCGGAAGGCTTAAGTACCTACCAGGGAATCATCCTGGCTTCCATTGTCGGCCAGGAAGTATCCAGCCCCAGCGACCAGGCCCAAGCTGCCCAGGTGTTTTTGTCGCGGCTGAAGCTGGGCATGAATCTCGGCAGTGACGTAACCGCCTACTACGGTTCCATCTTAGCCGGCCAAGCGCCGAGCCTTAGCTATGACAGCCCCTACAATACGCTTTTGCACCCTGGTTTGCCGCCGACACCGATCAGTAACGTGACTGCTCAGGAGTTAAACGCCGTGGCGCATCCGGCCCCGACCCACTGGCTGTATTTTGTATCAGGGGATAACGGCGTCACCTATTTCTCTCAGACCTTGCAGCAACAGCAGCAGAATACGGCTCAGTACTGCCATAAGCTGTGTAATAGCGCCGGTTAGTCGGTGAAGCAAGTAACTAAGAACGACACCGCTAGCTTCAAAAACGACGCTGTTTTGCTATAATTTAAGGTGGTAATTCGTTAGGAGAAGTACACAATTCGTACGCCTACCAACGCGCTCGCCTCGAAAGTACCGGCCAAAAGCATGCCGCAGCCGGCCGCTCTCGCCAAACGAGCCACAAAAACAGTCTCAAGCTATGCCCTGACCCTGCGCTACGGGCTATTGCTCGGAAACCTGGCTTTATTCGCCGTAGTGCTCTTCGCCGTCTTCGGTACCAGTAGCACGCAGGCTTCGGCCCCGCCGGTGCTGCCTGTTAAGCTGGCTGCGCAAACGGCTTCTTCTTTGAATGCGACCAGCAGCAATCCCTTGGACAGGTTATCGGCTGCCGATATCGCGGTCTCAATTGCCAATATGGCCTATCTGCCGGAAGCCACCGCCGTCCGTAACCAGGCTGAATCGGTGCAGGCGCAGATGTCGATTGCGCCGACGGAAAACATCGTGCAATCAAAACCGCAGATCGTGGCCACGGCCCTGAAAAGCCGGTTTGATATCACGACCTATACTACGCAGCCCGGGGACACGGTATCGTCGGTTGCTGCCAAGTTTAATATCACTTCCAATAGTCTGATGTGGTCAAATAGTCTGACCGGCACGACCTTGCCGTCGGGGCTGAAGCTGCTGGTTCCGCCGGTTAACGGCATCGTCTACACCGTGAAAGCCGGTGACACTGCCCAAAGCCTGGCGACAAAGTTTAACGCCAACGCCACCCAGATCGTGCAATTTAACGACGCCGAACTCTCAGGCTTTAAGGTTGGGGAGAAAATCGTCATCCCTAATGGACAGAAAGCAGCCCCGCAACCAACCTACGCCTATGGGTACGGCTATAGTAACGGGCCCTTCTATGCATCCTACGGTACGAACGGCTACGATTTCGGCTACTGCACCTGGTACGTGGCCAACAATATACCGGTGCCGTCGAACTGGGGCAACGCCAATACGTGGTCATACTATGCGGCTCTCAGCGGCTGGACGGTCAGTCCGCGGCCGATTGTCGGCGCCATCGCCCAGACTCCCTATGCTGCCGGCGGGGAAGGACACGTGGCTATCGTCCATGCCATCTCGCCGAACGGCCAAGAAGTATACATCAGTGATATGAACGGTTTGGCCGGCTGGGACCGTGTCGGCTACGGTTGGGTACCGACTTCGGAATTCCCCAACTACATTTATCACTAATAGCCGCTTGGGGCCGTCATCAGGTATAATCTCTACAACAACGAGAACAAGGTTCCACTAAACGGCAGTGCCCGGAAGAAAGAGTAGATGAGTTTCGTAGATAAAGTTGAAGTACAGCTTAAAGCTGGCAAAGGCGGCGACGGCCGCTTGAGTTTCCGCCAGGAAAAGTTTGTTGACCGTGGCGGTCCGGACGGCGGTGACGGTGGGAATGGCGGAGATATCATCGCTGTTGCCAGCCGCAATCAGAACACCCTGGCTAATTTCCGCTACCAGAAGGAGCTGCGCGCGGCAGCCGGCGAGCCAGGCAGTAAGCAGCGCAAGCACGGCAAGAGCGCGCCTCATCTGCTGGTGCCGCTGCCGGT